>NZ_DATBNB010000232.1 GCF_036554565.1 Longimicrobium sp.
TGCACGTGCTGGACAACGTCGATCCCGCGACGTTCAGCGCGTTCCTGGACCACGTGGACCTGCGCCGCACGCTCTTCAACGTCGTCTCCAAGAGCGGCGGCACGGCCGAAACGATGAGCCAGTATCTGATCATCCGCGAGCGCCTGCAGGCCGAACTGGGCGACGGGTACCGCCGCCACCTGCTCTTTACGACGGACCCGGAGAAGGGCGTGCTTCGCGCCCTCGCCCGCGAGGAAGAGATCGCGACACTGCCCGTTCCCTCCAACGTGGGCGGGCGGTTCAGTGTGCTGTCGGCAGTGGGGCTGCTCCCGGCGGCGATGGCTGGGATCGACGTGGCGGCGCTGCTGGAGGGGGCGCGCGAGATGGCGAAGCGGTGCGAGAGCAACGACCTGCGCACCAATCCGGCGGGGATGTTCGCCGCGCTGCAGTACCTGGCGGATACGGAGCAAGGCGCCCCCATCCACGTGATGATGCCCTACTCCGACCGCCTTCGCGACGTGGCCGACTGGTTCCGCCAGCTGTGGGCCGAAAGCCTGGGCAAGCAGAACACCCGCGACGGCGACGAGGTGTTCGCCGGGCCCACGCCAGTCAAGTCGCTGGGCGCCACAGACCAGCACTCGCAGGTGCAGCTGTACATGGAAGGGCCGTTCGACAAGACCATCACCTTCCTTGCCGAGCGTGACTTCGAGAAGGACGTGCAGATCCCCTCCGCCTATCCCCACCACGCCGAGCTGGCGTACCTGGGCGGCCACAGCATGGGCGAGCTGCTGCGCACGGAGATGCTGGCCACCGAGGCGGCCCTGGCGCAGCGCGGGCGGATGAACATGACCATCGAGGTGCCGCGGGTGGACGCGCACGCCATCGGCGGGCTGTTCATGATGCTCCAAATCGCCACGGTGTACGCAGGTCACTTCTACGGCGTAGACCCGCTGGACCAGCCCGGCGTGGAACTCGGCAAGCAGCTGACCTACGGCATCATGGGCCGGCCGGGGTTCGAGGAGCGGCGCGCCGAGTGGGAGGGCCGCGCGGCCAAGGACGACGCCTTCGTGCTCCGCTGACCTGGTGACCGACCAGCCCATCCGGCACACGGAGTCGCCGCCGGCCATCGTTCCCGGCTCGCGGACGATGATCGTCATCAACCCCGCGGCGGGCCAGCTGGATACCGAGCGCGCGCTTCGCCTGCTGGCGGGGGCCTTCGCGGTCCGCGGCGCCAGCTTCGACGTGGTGCACACGCAGGCCGCGGGCGATGCCGAGCGTGCGGCGCGGGAGGCGGCGAGCCACGGCTACCGCGCGGTGGTGGCCGTGGGCGGCGACGGGACCGTGGCCGAGGTGATCACCGGGCTGGCGGGAACGTCCGTGCCGCTGGGGATCATCCCCAAGGGCACGGCCAACCAGGTGGCGTGCAACCTGGGCATCCCCGGCGACATCGAGGGGGCCGTGGACGTGGCGGTGAACGGCGTGGTGGCGCCCATCGACCTGGGACAGCTGGGCGACGGGCGCTACTTCGCCCTCGCGGCCGGCGCGGGGTGGGACGCGGCCGTGATCTCCGCCGCCACGCGCGAGCTCAAGGACCGCTGGGGGTTCGGCGCGTACGTCTTCGCCGCGCTCAAGGCCGGCATCACGCCGCCCGTTGCACGGTACCGCATTACCGCCGACGGTGTGG
>NZ_DATBNB010000233.1 GCF_036554565.1 Longimicrobium sp.
GTGAAGTCCCTGCGCACGGGCGAAACGGTGTACGCGCGCAACGCGGGGCGGATGTTCGTTCCCGCCAGCAACATGAAGATCGTCACCGCCGCCGCCGCGCTGGAGGCGCTGGGCCCCGAGTACCGCTACCGGACGCGCATCGCCGCGGCGGGGCCGGTGAGCGGCGGGGTGCTGCGCGGCGACCTGGTGGTGCTGGGCTCGGGCGACCCCAGCATTTCCGAGCACATGATGGGCGACGTGCGGACGGTCTTCCGCGCCTGGGCGGATTCGTTGCGCGCCCACGGCGTTACGCGGGTGACGGGCAGCGTGTTGGGCAACGACGACGTGTTCGACGACGTGCCGTACGGCCGGGGGTGGGCCTGGGACGACATGGATGCGCCCTACTCGGCTGAGGTCGGCGGATTGATGATGAACGAGGGGTTCGTCACCGTGCGCGCGGAGCCCGCCGGCGGATCGACGGCCCGGGTGACGGTCCGCCCCGCGGCGCAGGGATGGGTGGACGTGAGCGGAACGGTGGCCGTCGGCGCGGCGGACTCGCCAGCCACCTTCCGCGTGGCCCGCGCCGACGCGGGCGGCGGGCTGACGGTGTCGGGCTCCATCCCCGCGGACACTTCGTTCGTGGAAGAATCCATCGCCATCCGCAACAACACGGCGTTCTTCGCGGCGGCGCTGCGGCAGGCACTGGTGGAGGCGGGCCTCCGCGTGGACGGCGGCGCGTACGACGCGGACCAGCGGGAGGGTGCGGCGCCCACGCACACCGTGCTCTTCACCCACACCTCCCCGCCGATGGCGGAGATCCTGGCGGCGTTCATGAAGCCGAGCCAGAACCAGATCGGCGAGGTCCTGCTGAAGACGCTGGGCGCGGAGCTCCGGGGGATGGGATCGGCAGGCGCGGGGATCGCCGTCGTGGACAGCCTGGCGCGCACCTGGGGGATGCCACCGCGGCAGCTTCAGCAGGCGGACGGGTCGGGGCTGTCGCGCTACAACCTGGTCGCGCCCGCGTTTCTGGTGGCGCTGCTGGAGCGGCAGTCGCGCAGCCCGCACGCGCAGGTGTTCGCGGCCTCGCTCCCCGTCGCCGGGCGCGACGGCACGCTGGCCAGCCGCATGCGCGGCACCCCGGCGGAGGGAAACCTGCGCGCCAAGACGGGCACCCTGTCCGGCGTCCGCTCGCTCTCCGGCTACGTCACCACCGCCGCCGGCGAGCCGATGGTGTTCTCCATCCTGATGAACCACCACACCCTGAGCTCCCGCGACGTAGACCGCGTGGCCGAGGCGGCCATCATGCGCCTGATCGCGCACGGAACGCGGGAGCACGTCTCCGCCGGAGCCACACGAAAATAGAGAGGCCGCGGAGCGTCTGAACTGCAGTTTCACGCAGAGAGCGCAGAGGGAAAAGAGAGGACGCAGAGGGCTGCCACGGCCCCTCTGCGTCCTCTCCGTTTTCTCTGCGCCCTCTGCGTGATGCTGTTGATTTTGGAGTTGCAATCTCGCCGAGGGATAACGCCGATCCGCGGCCAAGAGGGATCACGGTACAAGCAGCTGGGCACCGGCTACTGCCGCTCGACCTTCCGCCTGCTCCAGGTTGCGGACGATTGCGCGTTCCTGTGTCAGCGTTACCAGCGGGACAAAGACAAGAATACCCAGCAGGCGCTGGCAGTGAAGCGCCTCTGGACTATGGCGGAGAAGCAGGTCTGGAGGGGCCGAGTCTGGCCCTGGAATACACGTGCGCAGCCGGGGGGGGGGTCGCTTGGGGCTCCACCAGTGCGGTGCCCACTGGCGGCTGCGCGCTACCCTATGGTGTCCGAGGCGCCCGATTCTGTCGAGAGTATTCGTTTCCTTTCGGAATGCATACCACACTGCACACCCGGCGCGGAAAGTGTCGCCAGACGGCTCTGCGCTTTTACTAGCACACGAGCCTGCAGCGGATCCCGGGATAGATACCCGATCGTTTCGCTTGCAGCCTTCACAGCCATTTCTCGCGGAGATCGATCCAGGTCCTGGGCCGCCGCTTCAAGCGTTAGGCGGAGCGGGCACGAAGAAGGAATTTGGCGCGCGTACACCGCGAGATCCCGCTCGAGGAGGGGAGCGATTCCATGGTGGGTCAGCACCGCCGGGATCAGCCGCTCCACGACCTTGCCCGCTATCTCGACATCCGTGCGGGCCGCGCAAGGCGAACCAAGATCTTCGATTGTAGCCAACGCATGGTGTATCCACGAACTGGTAAGCTGGCGGGCGACTTCCTCTTTGGGGAAGCGGATCACGGGCCTGCGCTGGAGAGGACGCTCGAACAGGCATAAGCCTTCACGGGCGGCAACCCACTCCACCCCGCCAGGAACGTCCTTGGCTTCTGCGTAGCGATCGGTGGTACGTACTCGGACATCCACAGGAACGTCTGTGGGCTTCAATGCCGCTGTGAGCTGACGCCCCGCACGGACGAAGTCGCTCCCGTCCCACGGGCGCACATCGGGAGGGAGTTCCACGAGGACTACGAGATCCAAGTCGCTGTCAGCGCACGCGCGTCCGTGCACGCGAGAACCGATCATGACCACGCGCTGAACGTACCCACTCCACAGCGACGCAATGGCTCGGCTGATTCCCGTCGCAATAAGTCGGTCCCTTGTCGACACCATCTTCTAGTCTGCGCCGTCTATAGCCGTCACGAGCGACTCCGGCGGCTGCGTGCCCGGAGTTCAGCCGCCGCAGATTCCGCGGCACGGCTGCAGATCGAGGGGTCGGGCGGACCGATGCGCCGGCCCCGGATGGAATCATCCGGGATGGAGCCCCGTGGAACACCTCCCCCGCTCGAGTTGCCACGGCCGCGAAATCCATCTGGCGCGGGTGTGAGGCGCGCCACGTAAGAAGCATCCGGCGAGTGGTACAGGACGATCCGGACTTCGGCGCTGTCCGGATCCACGGTCCACCTGCTCAACCCGGTTTCCTCCAATCCTGCGTACGTTCCGGCGCGAGGATCGCGACGGACGAACGCGAAACACGCTGTAGGTGTCTCCTGGGCGTCGGCAAAGTACAATATGGCGGTGTACTGCTGGTAGTATGCCCAAGCCGAATCAGACATGCTGGTGCGTGGCAATGGGAGCTCCTCCAATACCATGATCCCGCTCACCACCGCGGGCGCGGCTTGGCCGGAACCACAGTCTTGGGCGCAGAACGACACCTCGTAAGTACCAGGCAGGAGCGTATCCGGGGCAGGGCTCGCCACACGGAGGGCAATATTGCACCCGGCCAACCCCGCTGCGGTAAGCACAGCCGCGGCAACGCAGAAGAGAGGATACGCGATCATCCTCTCCCACGTAGCTTCAGAAGCAAGTATCCTCATAGGCCGCCGCAAACGCTTCGGAAGTCATGCCGATGAGCCCCTCATTTTCCGCAGGCATCGAGTTGTAGTACGTGTGCAGCCCCTCGTGGACAAGAAGTGAGCGGTCCAGCATCAACCAGGACGAATCGAACTCCAGGTAAACTCCATCTGCGTCGTACCGGTTCTCACCGAAACGTTGAGGATCACGGCGAGTCGGTCCCGCGATATACCCGAGAGAATGCTGCTAAGCTAACGGAGGTCTCCGCAATTCCGGGAGAACGCGGGGGTGATGTCGGGAGGTCCTGGCATGCCGTAAGTAAGATTACGTGAAGATGAGGTGACCCGACCGACGCGCTTGGGTTGTCTTCATCATCACTCAGCCATTGGATAGGTCCAGAGTACCTGCTGAAAGCCGCAAGATTATTTTGGGCGGGATTGATGCGGAAGGATCATTTGCACTGGGCAAACGACGGCAGCCGGCGCCCCGTATGGGGCTCCGGCCGCCGTCGTTAGTCGCGGTCCGGTCAGAGGCGCGGGTCGCCGCGCGGGGGTGGCGGCGGCGGGCGCTGGCCGCCCGGGGGCGGTGCCTGCGGGCCCATGCCGCGCTGCAGCGTGTGGGCGATCTGCTCCATCTTCTGCACCCGGTTGTTCAGCCGCCCCACCAGGATGCGGGTGGCGCGCAGGTCGTGGTTGCTCTCGATGAGCATCAGCCCCATGTCGGCCGCGCCCCAGAGCAGGCCCGCGAACACGATCAGCCGGGTGGCCTCGATCAGCAGCCGCGGGATGGCCGCGTTCCCCTGCTGCACCAGGCCGATCACGACCTCCGCCGCCAGCAGCAGGATCAGCAGCAGCGCCAGGATCTTGAACATCCGCGCGATGTACCGGAGGCCGGCATGCGGCTCCAGGTCTTCATCGCGCACGTCCATCTGAGGCATGCGCGCGCCCTCGTCTTCGTCGCGCGCATCGCGCCGCTCCGTGTGGAGTCCCGCGTTACGTCCGTCGTCCACCACCGTTGGCTCCTGAGGTCACGAGGATCCGGGCGCCGGTCGCCCGTTCACCAGCGGGCGCGATAGCCCCGCGTGTCGATGTGCACCATGCCCTGGTGCCCCCCGGTGGGAGGATAGTAGTGCATCCCCCCCACCAGGTTGGGGTACTTTTGCTCCACCCGGTCCACGGCGGCCCCGATCACCCGCGCGTCCGACAGGTTGATGGTGCCGTCGCCGTTCAGGTCGTCCATGATGCCGTTCTCGTCGTTGTCGACCGCGATGTCCATGGCGTCGCCGTACATGTGACGAGAAAGCTTGCCGCGTCCCACCGTGTTGCCGCCGCCCGCGTTGTACGCCGGCGTGCGGAAGCCGCTGACGGCGAAGATGTTCTTTACCGGGTGCCCCATCCGTTCCAGCTCCTGGATCACCAGCTCGATCTTGTCGAGCACGCGCGGCTGCACCACCACGTACTTGGGCCACACCCCTTCCTGGCCCTTGGTGATGAAGTCCTTGAGCTGGATGTGCTCCGAGAGCCAGGTTTCCTTGTTCGCCTGCGTCACCTCGATCATCCCCGCGGGCGGGCGGTAGATGGGGTTGGTGGCGCCGCCCTGCTCGTTGGGCCAGTTGCCGATGCGGTAGTTGCCGATGCGCCCGCCCTGCTTGCGCGAAAGCGGCACCAGGGTGATCACGCTCACGTCGGAGGCTGGGCGGATGGCGTCGCGCACCCGCAGCGCCAGGTTCCAGATGCCCGACTCGCCTGGAACCTGGCTGGCCGGCACCTCCGAAGCCCCGCCGGTTCCCCCCGCGCCATCGGTGGGGCGAAGCACGATCTGGGCACCTTCGGGAAGCGTGTCGGCCCCGGGCACCTGCAGCGTTTCGCCGGGCTTCAGGATTTCTACCTTCACGGCGCCGCTCAGGCCGCCCACCTTTGCCTGGAAGTCTTCCTCGAACGAGCGGACGAACTCGTCTACCAGGAACGCCGGCTCGGGCGGGGCGTCCAGGGCCAGCGGGCTCCGCAGGATCTGCGAGGTGATGCTGGCCACCGCGGGCTGGTTGAGGTCCAGGTCCGCGCGCGGCGCAAAGCCGATGGTGTACACCCAGCCCGTCAGGAACATGCCCACCAGCAGCGTGGCGACGCGGTTGAAGAGCCGCTCCTGCTGTGGCTTGAGGCCGGACCGCTCCCACCGGGAGTGGGGCTCCGTCCAGAGCGGAAACAGGTAGTCGTCGCGTGCGTATTCCATAGACGTTGCGGGTCCTTCATCATCCGTGCCGGGGCGGTTCCCGGGCGTTTGGATCGGCAGCCAGTCGCAATCTCCCGGCCAGTGTGGGGAAGGGCGGGGAGTGCGTTAGTGCGGGGGTTGGCAAGACGAGGCGCGTAATTTGTCATCCAGAGGCGCGAGCGCACCGAACCTGCCCGTACGCCGGACTATGCGCGCCGTGGGATCTGGCCGCGGATGCATTTCAGCCCGGGCGCGGCAGCGGCACGGAGCCCCTGGGCCTCGGCTCGGCGCCGGGGTGCCCCTCCCCCGGCCCCTCCCCGCACAAACTGCGTGCGGAGAGGGGAGAC
>NZ_DATBNB010000234.1 GCF_036554565.1 Longimicrobium sp.
CTCCTGTACATGGGGCCGTTCTTCCCCGCGTTCTTCCTGTGGGCGCGGCGATGGATGGACAAGATCGAGCAGCAGCATCCCGCCGTGCTGGCCGTCGATGTGGTGGCCGTGGTGCTGGCCGGCACGCGGATGATGGGCACGTGGCTGCCGTTTTCCGGGCACATGCTGTTCTACGCCTACGCCGGGCTGACCACCCGGTCCCGCGCCCTGCGGATGCTGATCGGCGTGCTGGCCGCGTTCGCCGCGTGGTTCAAGCTCGTCCTGTGGGACGATTGGCGCTCCTTCGGCCTGGGGATCGCGGCCGGGTTGGCGCTCAGCGCCGTCCGCCTGCACTGCACGAAAGCCGGTTGAACCATCATCCGCCACCTGATGAACTACTCGGAATTCGAGCGGCGCGCGCTGGAGATGTTCGAATCCATCCCGCCGGAGTTCAAGAGCGGGGTGGAGTACGTATCCGTATCGCGGGATACCGTGCCACATCCCGAGCTGCCGGACGTGTACACGCTGGGCGAGTGCGCCACGGGCGAGCTGGACCTGGGGATGGACCTTCCCGACCTCACGCACTCTGGCGTTCACCTGTACTTCGGCTCGTTCCGGGCGCTCGCGGAGATCGACGAGGAGTTCGACTGGGAGGGCGAGCTGTGGGAAACGCTCACCCACGAGATCCGCCATCACCGCGAATCCACCGCGGGCGAGGACGCGCTGGAGGACTTCGACTATGCGGCGGACGAGAACTTCAAGCGCCGCGAGGGGATGCCCTTCGATCCCCTCTTCTACCGCTCCGGCGAGCCGCTGGGCGACGACGCCTGGGACGTGGACGGCGACCGCTTCGCCGAGGTGCGGATCGCCGGGCGCGACTTCGACCGGCTGGACGAGGTGGTGGCGCAGCTCGGCGACGTGCGGGTGTCGGTGCCGCGCCCGGAGCGGCTGGTCGACGTGTGCTTCCTGTACCTGGAGGAGTTCGACGGTGGGCCGGGCGAGACCGCGGTCGTCCTTGTGCGGCGGCGCGGCGCGTGGGAGTCGCTGCGCGGACTGTTCGGCGGCGGCGAGCCCGAGGTGCTGGAGTACGCCGTAGAGCCGGGCGACTGGTTCCGCGTGGAGGGGTGACGGGCTACTTTCCGTCCCGTGGACATGAGCGTGTGCGCGAGAGCGAGGGGTGCGGCGTGGCTGACGAGGGCAAGGGTGGAACGGCGCGGCTGACGCCGTACGAACTGGCGTTCCTGGAGGGGGACTTCGAGTCGCGGGTTTTCCCCGCGATCGTCGACGAGGCGGGCGGGCGCGGCGAAGACCCGGGCCTGCGCGACCGCTTTCAATTCATCGCCGCCGTGGGCGACGCCGTGCGCGAGATCGTTCCGCAGGACGTGCCGCCCGAAACGCTGGACGAGTACCGCGCGCTGTTCTACCACGCCTTCAACTTCTGGCGCGCGGGTCGCCGGACGTTCGTGATGGATGCGCCCGTCGCCCGCTACCTGGTCGAGGCGGCGCCGCGGCTGGAGCGGTGGGAGCTGGCCGCCCCCGCCGACGCGTTCTACCTGCAGCTTCCGCCCAACCTGTTCTGGGCCAGCATCAACCCCGACCAGCAGCCGGAGCCGGTGGACGGGTTCTTCGTCACGCTGGCCACCGAGACCGACGCGCGCGGGGCGCCCTTCCAGGACCTGCAGGCACTGATGATCCTGGGCATCCACCGCAACCGGCCTGGCTTCAGCGTCATCCCATTCGATTGCGAGATCGGGCCGGGCATCCCCACCGTCTGGTCCGAGCCGGGGCGGGAGAATGGGCAGGACTTCGAGAACGTGCTTCCCGGCGGCGACATGGCCGGGCTCTACTCCATCCTCACCGTCACCGAGGCGCTGAAGCTGATCGGCCGCGTGCTCTGGTACGTGGACCGCCATCCCGAAGACATCGTCCCGGAGACGGCGCCGGAGCGGCGATTGGAGGATCGGCCCGGGTCGCCGCCGCTGTCACGGATGGACTTCCTTCGCGTGCGCTTCGGCGGGGCGGGGGCGTGACGGCGCGCGAGGCCGCCGCGGTCCTCTCCGAGATCGCCATGCTGCTGGAGGTGGTCGGCGGCAACCCGTTCCGCGCCAAGGCCTTTTCCTCCGCCGCGCGGGCGCTGGAAACCTCGACCGCCGACCTTCACCAGCTCGCGGCCGCGGGGCGCCTGCAGTCGCTGGCCGGCGTGGGCGAGGGGATCGGCGCCGTGCTGGAGGAACTGGTGGGCACGGGGACGTCGGGGATGCTGGAGGAGTTGCGGGCGAAGACGCCGCTAGGCCTCTACGACCTGATGAAGATCAAGGGGCTCGGCGCCAAGCGCATCCGCACGCTGTACGCGGACCTGGGGATCGATGGTCTGGATGCGCTGGAGAAGGCGGCGCTCGCGGGGAAGATCGCCAAGCTCCCCGGGCTGGGCGCCAAGACGGAGCAGAAGATCCTGGAGGGGATCGCCTTCGCGCGATCGCTTCGCGGGCGGCGGCGCTACTACCAGGCCATCGAGGCCGCGGCGGGGCTGCTGGAGCTCGTGGAGGGCCTTCCCGGCGTCGTCCAGGCGCGCGCGGCCGGGCAGGTGCGGCGGCGGCTGGAGGTGGTGGATTCCATCGACCTCGTCGCTTCATCCGACGATCCCGCCGCCGTCCTCGCCGCCTTTCGCGCCATCCAAGGTGTGGCATCGGCCGACGACGATGACGCGGACCACCGCGCCGAGGTGACCTTCGCCGATGGGCTCACCGCGCGGCTGACCTGTGTTCTTCCCACCAGATTCGGCGCCGCGCTCGTCTGGGCGACGGGAAGCGACGAGCACCTGGCGCAGCTGGCTTCGCGTGCGGAGGAGCGGGGGCACCGGCTGGACGCCGACGGCTTGGCGAAGGGAAACCGGCTCGTCGCGACCCGAGACGAGGAAAAGGTGTACGAAGTGCTCGGGCTGGCGTGGATCGCGCCCGAGCTGCGCGAGGGGTGGGGCGAGGTGCAGGCGGCCGCGGACGGCACGCTGCCCAAACTGGTGGAGGCGGAGGATCTGCGCGGCACCTTCCACTGCCACACGACGTGGTCGGACGGCCGGGCGAGCGTGGCGGAGATGGCGCAGGCGGCGCGCGAGCGGGGCTGGGCGTACCTGGGCATCGCCGACCACTCGCAGGCCGCCGGCTACGCGGGCGGGCTCCCCCCGGCGGCGGTCCGGAAGCAGCACCGCGAAATCGACGCCTGGAACGCGGAGCACGGGGGGAAAGGGAAAAAGCGCTTCCGCCTGTTCAAGGGCGTGGAAAGCGACATCCTGGCCGATGGGCGGCTGGACTACGACGACGACGTGCTCGCCTCGTTCGACTACGTGGTCGGCTCCGTGCACTCCGGCTTCCAGATGCCGGAGCGTGAGATGACGGACCGGCTGATCCGCGCCGTGTCGCATCCGCGCATCACCATGCTGGGCCACGCCACCGGCCGCCTGCTGCTGAAGCGCGACGGCTACGCGGTAGACGTGCGGGCGGTGATCGACGCTGCAGCGGAACACGGCGTGTGCGTGGAGATCAACGCCGATCCCCACCGGCTGGACGTGGACTGGAAGAACGCGCGCTACGCCGCCGAAAAGGGGGTGCTGGTGCCCATCAACCCCGACGCGCACTCCACGGGCGCGCTGGGCAACGTGCTGTACGGCGTGAATGTCGCGCGCAAGGCGTGGCTGACCGCCCCCCAGGTGCTGAACACGTGGGAACTGGAGCCGCTGGAGGAGTTTCTTGCCGAGAGAAAGCAGAAAAGCGCGTCGTGAGCGCCTGAGGACGATCATGGAGCGGCTGGCGAAAACCTATCCCGACAGCCGCTGCTCGCTGGACTACCAGGACCCGCTGCAGCTGACCGTCGCCACCGTGCTCTCCGCGCAGTGCACCGACGCCGCCGTGAACCGCGCCACGCCGGCGCTGTTCGCGCGCTTCCGCACTGCCCAGGACTACGCCGCCGCCTCGCAGGAGGAGATGGAGGAGTACCTGAAGTCGCTCAACTTCTTCCGCAACAAGTCGCGGTCGCTGATCGGGCTGGGGCGCGCGCTGGTGGAGCGGCACGGGGGCGAAGTTCCGGTGGATCTGGATGCCCTCACGCAGCTTCCCGGCGTCGGCCGCAAGACGGCCAACGTCGTGCTGGGCGTGGGATTCGGCGTGGCGGAGGGCGTCGTCGTAGACACGCACGTCAAGCGCATCGCCGCGCGCCTGGGGATGACGCGCGAGGAAGACCCGGAGAAGATCGAGCAGGACCTGCTGAAGCTGCTGGACGAGGGCGACCGGGTGATCTTCACGCATCGCCTGATCGACCACGGCCGGGCCACCTGCACGGCGCGCCGCCCGTTCTGTGAGCGCTGCCCCGTGGCGGACCTGTGCCCCACCGCACCCGCCCTGTATCGCACGCCCACTCCCGCCCTGGCGAAGTCCATCACCTGAAAACTAGGATCACGCGGAGGCGCGGAGAACGCAGAGGAACAACGGAGGCACCCTCTGCAGTTCTCCGCGCCCTCCGCGCCTCCGCGTGAGACCGTAGTTCGTCCGTAGTCGCGCGCCGTACTCGATCCGTGTACATTCTCACGCGCCAACACGCATACTCACGAGATAGTCAGACTCCCGCATCCGAAGCATGAGCCGCACACCGATCTCGCAGCTCCTGGCCGGCGCCGTCCCCGCGGGCCAGGCGGTGACCGTCAAGGGCTGGGTCCGCACCCGCCGCGACTCCAAGGCCGGCCTTTCGTTCATCCACGTGCACGACGGCTCCTGCTTCAATCCCGTGCAGGTGGTGGCGAACCGCGACCTGCCCAACTACGCGGACCAGGTGCAGCGGCTGACGACGGGGTGCTCGGTGTCCATCGAAGGCGAGGTGGTGGCCACGCCCGGACGTCCGCAGCCCTTCGAGATCCACGCGCGGAGCGTCGAGGTGCTGGGGTGGGTGGACGATCCCGAGACGTACCCCATCCAGCCGAAGCAGCACTCGATGGAGTTCCTGCGCTCCGTCGCCCACCTGCGCGTGCGGACCAACACCTTCGGGGCGGTGGCGCGCGTGCGGAACTCGCTGGCGATGGCGGTGCACCGCTTCTTCCACGAGCGCGGCTTCTTCTGGATCCACACGCCCATCATCACCACCAGCGACGCCGAGGGCGCCGGCGAAATGTTCCGCGTCAGCACGCTGGACCTGGCGAACCTCCCGCGGACCCCGGAGGGCGGGGTGGATTTCGGCCAGGACTTCTTCGGCCGCTCGGCCTCGCTGACGGTGAGCGGACAGCTGAACGTGGAGGCGTACTGCATGGCGCTTTCCAACGTCTACACGTTCGGCCCCACCTTCCGCGCGGAAAACAGCAACACCACGCGCCACGCGGCGGAGTTCTGGATGATCGAGCCGGAGATCGCCTTCGCCGACCTGAACGACGACGCCGACCTCGCCGAAGACTTCCTGAAGGCCATCATCTCCGACCTGCTGAAGGAGCGGCAGGACGACATGGAGTTCTTTGACGAGCGCATCCAGAAGGGCGTCGTCAAGCGGATGGAGGACGTGGTCCGCACACCATTCGAGCGGATGGAGTACACCGAAGCCGTCCGCCGGCTGGAGGCATCAGGGAAGAAGTTCGAGTTCCCCGTCTCCTGGGGCGTGGACCTGGCCACGGAGCACGAGCGCTACCTGAGCGAGGAGCTGGTCGGCGGCCCGGTGGTGGTGATGAACTACCCCAAGGACATCAAGTCCTTCTACATGCGCGTGAACGAGGACGGCCGTACGGTGCGCGCGATGGACGTGCTGGCGCCGGGCGTGGGCGAGATCATCGGCGGGTCGCAGCGCGAGGAACGCCTGGACGTGCTGGATGCGCGCATCGCGGAGATGGGGCTGGAGGCCGAGGCGTACTGGTGGTACCGCGATCTGCGCCGCTACGGCACCGTGCCGCACGCCGGGTTTGGCCTGGGGTTCGAGCGGATGATCATGTACGCCACGGGGATGGCAAACATCCGCGACGTGCTTCCGTACCCGCGCACGCCGGGCAGCGCGGACTTCTGAGGGCCGTCACCCGGCCGGGCTGGGGCGACTGAAGTCGCGGCTGGAAAATCACGAAGTCCGCCTTCGCGGACTGCGCGGGAGAGTTCGGTGCGTCAGGCAGTGAACGGGTGCCGCATCAAACCCAGTTACCGCCCCACCGCCTGTCATCCCTGCGGGTGCGCACCAAACCGGTCCGTGCACCACGGCTTGTCATCCTGAGCCCCAGGCGCACCAAACCGGCCCGTTCTCTATCGCGCGCGGGGCGAAGGATCTAGCCGCGGATGCGTACTAGCTTGGGCGCGGTAGCGGTCACCCATACGGAGGCCTCGGCCGTGCTGGGGCGACTGAAGTCGCGGCAACGAGGGCCTGAAGTCCGGCCTTCGCGGACTGCACGCGTAGTCGAGCGCGCGGCCCCAGCGGACGCGCACCGGGCTGGCTCCCTTCCCCCGCGCAGTTTGCGGGGGAAGGGCTGGGGATGGGGGGCGGCCGCCGCATGCGAACCACCCCGCCTGATCCGGTATGACGTTCTCCCGCTCCGCGCCTCGCTCCATCCGGACCCAACACCGCCGAATGGACGAACCCCCGCCGCCGGGGTACATTGGCGCGCCCGAGGACCACGGAAGTCGACGAACCCGGACCGGAGCCCATGCCCGACCTTCCCAGCCGCGACGAAGCGCTCGCGCTGATGCACGATCACGTGGAAAGCGAAAGCCTGCGCCGCCACATGTACGCCGTCGAGGCCGCCTGCCGCGCCTACGCCCGCACCTTCGGCGCCGACGAGGACACCTTTGGCCTGGCCGGGCTGCTCCACGACTTCGACTACGAGCGCTGGCCCGACGAGCACCCGCTGCGCGGCGCCGAGATGCTGCGGGAGCGCGGGTACCCCGAACCGGTCGTGCGCGCCATCCTGGCCCACTACTCCGCCCGCACCGGCGTGGTGCCCGAGTCGCGCCTGGAGCGCACCCTTCACGCCTGCGACGAGATCACCGGCCTGATCACCGCCGCCGCCCTGGTGCGGCCCAGCCGGTCGGTGATGGACCTGGAGGCGAAGTCGGTGCTCAAGAAGATGAAGGACAAGCAGTTCGCCGCCGGCGTGGACCGCGACGACGTGCGCCGGGCCGCCGAGGAACTGGGGGTGGAACTCGCGGAGCACGTGCAGTTCGTCATCGAAGCCATGCGCGGCGTGGCCCCCGAACTGGGACTCGCGGCGCCGGCCTGACCCGCCGCCGGGGAATCCCGAGATCGTCCATCCGCAATAGCTCTGATACGTGGTTCGTATCAGGGCTATTGCGCTTCAAGAGTCCGGAAAAGCAGGCCTTGCGGAAGGCGGTTGATGTTGATGGCAATTGTACTTACTTTTCGGAAGCGAGGATGAAAAATCCCAGTATGCATCCGCCATGTCGTTGATCCTGATCGCGAGCCTGGCCACCGCGGGCGTGGTGGTGCTCGCGGGCCGGCGGGCCCTGATGCCGCGCTGCCCGCGCTGCCGGAGCAAGGAGTGGGACCGGCGACTGTGCGCGCCCCTGCTCTTCTGCCGCCGCTGCGCCAGCCGCATCGACCACGCGGGCAAGCTGTACAACTGATCCCGGCCCCAGGGCCGTTCCTTCCGCCGCGGCGGTGCTCCCCCTGGGGAGCGCCGCCGCGTTCGCATCCTCCCAATCCGTTGCGGTGCAAGCAGTTGCAGCCGGGTGTGGACGAGCCCTCGCGCGGCGGGGGCCCGTGTGTTACTGTGTGAGGGTGGGCAGGGAAGGCATACCGATTCTCACGGGAGGAACGAATGAGGAAGCCGGTCAGCAAGCACGCGCTGAGGCGCGCCCTGGAGCAGGCAGCCAGCGAGGGGCTGGTCCAGTGGGAAGAGCCCACGGCCGCCGTCGTCGACCGCGTCTGGCACCTGATTTCCCGCGAGGCGCTGGACGGCAAGCCGGCGACCGGCGGAACACGGGCGGTCGCCGCCCGCCGCCGTCAGCCCGCCGCCGTCTGACCCCGGCGCGCGCTGCCGTGCCGGCGCCCAGCCGTACCCCGAGCCCCGGCCCCGGCCGGGGCTCGTTGCGTGGCGAGCTGCTGTTCAACCTCACCTTTCTGGGGCTGGCCGCCGCCCTGCTGGCCGCCGCCACCCGCACCGTCATGCTGGCGGCGGCGCCCGGCTCGGCCTGGCTGCTGGTGCTGCTGGTGCTGGCCGACACCGCCGCGTTCGTGCTGCTGGCCAACCACCTGATCGTGCGCCTGGTGCTGCGCCCCGTGCAGGCCGCCGTCGCCACCGCCGAGGCCGTGGCCGGGGGCGACTACGAGCGCCGCGCCCCCGCGGCCGAGAGCCACGAGATGGCCGCGCTTTCCCAGGCGCTGAACCGCATGACCGACCAGCTGCTCGACAACCAGCAGCGGCTTGCGCACAACGTCCGCTCGCTCGACGAGACCAACCGGCGGCTGCTGGGCACCGAGCGCGAGCTGGTGGAGGCCGAAAAGATGGCCGGGGTAGGGCGCCTGGCCGCGGGCGTGGCGCACGAAATCGGCAACCCGCTGGCCGCGCTGATGGGCTACGCGTCGGTCCTGCGCCGCCGCGGGGCCGATCCCGAGCTGGTGGGCGGTCTGGAGTCCGAGGCCCGGCGCATTGACCGCATCGTCCGCGGGCTCCTGGAGTACGCCCGCCCCGCGCCCCGCGAGCGCGAGCCGGTCGACGCCAACGAGTCCATCCGCCGCGCCGTGCACACCCTTCGCTCGCAGGGGCTGCTGGACGGCATCGACGTCGTCCTCCACCTCGCGGACGGACTTCCCCCGCTCAGCGGCTCGCCGCACCTGCTGGACCAGGTGTGGGTGAACCTGCTCGACAACGCGCGCCGGGCCATGGAAGGGCGGGGAACCATCACCGTCACCACGGCGCTGGAGCAGTACCGCCCCGAGCGCCCGCTCCCCACCCGCCGCGCCGACGACCCGCCGGGGATCTCGTACGCGCACCTGCGGCGCCCCCGCGCGGCCTCCATCCGCGACCCCCACCGCATCGACGCCGATACCGAGACGCTGCGGGTGAGCGTGGAAGACACCGGCCCCGGCATCTCGCCCGAGGCCGCCGACAAGGTGTTCGACCCCTTCTTCACCACCCGCGCGCCCGGCGAGGGCACGGGGCTGGGGCTTGCCATCGTCGCGAGCACGGTGGCAGACTTCGGGGGGCGCGTAGAAGTGGCCGCCGCGCCGGGCGGCGGGGCCGCCTTCGTCCTTTCCCTTCCCACCAGGCGCCACCAGAGTTGAGCGACCGCCGGGTTCTGGTCATCGACGACGAGGCGGGGCTTCGTCACACCCTCCTGCTGATCCTTCGCGACGAGGGCTACCACGTGCTGGTGGCCGAAGACGGCGAGGCCGGGCTGCGCCTGGCGCTGGCCGAGCACCCGCAGCTGGTGCTGTGCGACGTGCGCATGCCGCGCATGGGGGGGCTGGAGTTCCTGGAGCGGTACGTGGAGGCGGGCGGCACCGCGCTCGTGGTGATGATGAGCGCCTACGGCGCCCTGGACCAGGCGGTCGAGGCCATGCGCCGCGGCGCCTACGACTACATCTCCAAGCCCTTCAACGCCGACGAGGTGATCCTCACCCTGCGCAAGGCCGAGGAGCGCGAGCAGCTTCGGCGCGAGGTGGCGCGGCTGAAGAAGGAGGTGGGCGAGGTCGCGGGCTTCGAGGAGGTGATCGGCGTGTCCGCGGCCATGCGCGAGGTGACGGACCTGGCCGCGCGCGTGGCCCCGTTCCCCTCCACCGTGCTGCTGACCGGTGAAAGCGGAAGCGGCAAGGAGGCCATCGCGCGGGCGGTGCACCGGGCATCGGCGCGGCGCGAAAAGCCCTTCGTGGCCGTCAACTGCGGCGCCATCCCCGAAAACCTGCTGGAAAGCGAGCTGTTCGGCCACGAGAAGGGCGCCTTCACCGGGGCCGACCGGGCGCACGAGGGGTTGTTCGAAGAGGCCGACGGGGGAACGCTCTTCCTGGACGAGATCGGCGAGATGCCGCTGCCGCTGCAGGTGAAGCTGCTGCGCGTGCTGCAGGAGCGCACCATCCGGCGGGTGGGCGGCAGCGGCGAGCGGCCGGTGGACGTGCGGGTGCTGGCCGCCACCGCGCGCGACCTGGTGGCCGAGGTCAAGGCGGCG
>NZ_DATBNB010000235.1 GCF_036554565.1 Longimicrobium sp.
TGGGCACCTCGATCGCGGGGCGGACGCGGAAGGAGCTCGAGGAGCTGATCGGCTTCTTCGTCAACACCCTGGTGCTGCGGACCGATCTCTCGGGCGACCCCAGCTTCCGCGAGGTGCTGCGGCGGGCGCGGGAGGCCACGCTCGGCGCGTACGAGCACCAGGACGTGCCCTTCGAGAAGCTGGTGGCCGAGCTGCAGCCGGAACGCAGCTTCAGCCACGCGCCGCTCTTCCAGGTGATGTTCGCGGTGCAGAACGCCGGGGACGGCGGAGGATGCGCCCTGTCGGGGCTGACCGTGAGCGGAGCCGGGGCGGAGCTCGCGAGTGCCAAGTTCGACCTCTCCCTTGTGCTTGCGGCGACCGCCGAGGGACTGCGTGGCGGACTGAACTACAGCACCGATCTCTTCGAGCGCGGCACGATCGACCGGATGGTCGGCCACCTGGAGCGGGTGCTGGAGCAGGTCGTGGCGAATGCGGACGTGCGGCTTTCGCGCATGGATCTGCTCGGCGCGGTGGAGCGCGCGCGGGTGCTGGAGGAGTGGAACCGCACCGATGCGGAGTACGCGTCGTCGTCGTGCATCCACGAGCTGTTCGAGCGGCAGGTGGAGCGCGCGCCCGGCGCCCCGGCGGTGGTCTTCGGGGACGAGCACCTGAGCTATGCGGAGCTGAATGCGCGCGCCAACCGGCTGGCGCACGACCTCCGCTCGCGGGGCGTGGGGCCGGAGGTGCGGGTGGGCCTCTGCCTGGAGCGGGGCCCGGAGATGGTGGCCGCCGTGTTGGCCGTGTGGAAGGCTGGGGGCGCGTACGTGCCGCTGGACCCCGCATATCCCCGCGAGCGCCTGGCGTACATGCTGGGCGACAGCGCCCCGGCCGTCGTCCTGACGCAGCGCGCGGTTGCGCAGGCGCTGGCTGGAGTGCTCGACGGCCTCGGCGGCGGCGTGCCGGTGCTGGAGCTGGACGGGCCCGCGCCGGCGTGGGCGTCGCAGCCGGATACGAACCCGTCGCGCGGCGGGGTGACGCCGGAGCACCCGGCGTACGTGATCTACACCTCCGGCTCCACCGGCCGCCCCAAGGGAGTGCTGGTGCCGCACCGGGGGCTCGCCAACGTGGCGGCCGCGCAGCAGCGCGTGTTCGGCGTGGGGCCGGACGACCGGGTGCTGCAGTTCGCCTCGTTCAGCTTCGACGCCGCCGCCTTCGAGCTGGTGATGGCGCTGGCGTCGGGCGCCGCGCTCTGCGTCGCGCCGCGCGACGAGCTTCTTCCCGGGCCCGGGCTGCTGGCGCTGCTGCGCCGGCACGCGGTCACCACGGTCACGCTTCCTCCCTCGGCCCTGGCGGCGCTCCCGGTAGAGGAGCTGCCCGCGCTGCGCACCATCACGGTGGCCGGCGAGGCGCTGCCGGCCGAACTCGTGGAGCGCTGGGGCACGCGGCACCGGCTGTGGAACCTGTACGGGCCCACCGAGGCCACCATCTGGAGCACGGCGGCGGAGTGCGCCGACCGGGCGCGCAGGCCGGACATCGGCGCGCCCATCGCCAACGTGCGCGCGTACGTGCTGGACGCGGCGCTCGAGCCGCTGCCGGTGGGTGTGCCGGGCGAATTGTACGTTGGCGGCGCAGGGGTGGCGCGCGGCTACCTGGGCCGGCAGGGGCTCACGGCCGAGCGCTGGATTCCCGATCCGTTCGGGGGTGAGCCCGGCGCCCGCCTGTACCGCACGGGTGACCGGGCGCGCTGGCTGGCCGACGGGCGGCTGGACTTCATCGGCCGCATGGACGACCAGGTGAAAGTGCGCGGCTTCCGCATCGAGCCGGGCGAAATCGAGGCGCGGCTCGGCGAGCACACCGCCGTCCGCGAGGCCGTTGTCATCGTCCGCGAGGACGCGCCCGGCGACCGGCGGCTGGCCGCGTACATCGTGGGTGAAGCGGAGACGGAGGCGCTGCGCGAGCACCTGCGGCGCACTCTGCCGGAGTACATGGTGCCGTCCGCGTTCGTCTATCTGGACGCGCTGCCGTTGACGCCCAACGGCAAGGTCGACCGCAAGGCGCTGCCGGCCCCGGAGTACGCGGCTGCGGCGGACCAGTACGTAGCGCCACGGACGCCCGTGGAAGAGGTGCTCGCAGGGATGTGGGCGGAGGTGCTGCGCCTGGAGCGGGTGGGGGTGACGGAGAACTTCTTCGAGTTGGGCGGGCACTCGCTCCTGGCCACGCGGGTGGTGACGCGCGTTCGCGAAGTTTTCGCCCTGGAGGTGCCGCTGCGGGCGTTCTTCGAGGGGCCCACGGTCGCGGAGCTTGCCGGACGTGTGGAGGAGATGCGCCGCGCGGGCCTGCCGGTGCTGCCGCGGGTGGTGCCGGCCGGGCGCACCGACGGGCTTCCGCTCTCCTTTGCGCAGGAGCGGCTCTGGTTCATCGACCAGTTCGAGCCGGGGAGCGCCGTCTACAACATCCCCATGGCATGGCGCCTGGGTGGTGCGCTGGAGCAGGCGGCGCTGGAGCACGCACTGGGCGAGATCGTCCGCCGTCACGACTCGCTGCGGACAGTCTTCGGGGAGGTCGATGGCGCGCCGGTGCAGGTGATCGCGCCTTTCCGCGGGTTCGTCCTTCCGGTGGAGGACCTGTCGGGGCTCGGCGAGGCGGAGCGCGAGGCGGCGGTCCGGCGGCGCGCCGGCGAGGAGGCGCGGCGGGCGTTCGACCTCTCGGCGGGACCGCTCTTCCGCGCGGCGTTGCTGCGGGTGGATGCTGAGGATCACGTGCTGCTCCTCTCAATGCACCACATCGTCAGTGACGGGTGGAGCATGGGGGTGTTCTCCCGGGAGCTGTCGGCACTGTACGCGGCGTTCCGCGACGGACGTGAGTCGCCGCTGCCTAGCCTGCCGGTGCAGTACGCCGACTACGCGGTGTGGCAGCGCGAGCAGCTGGAGGGCGAGGTGCTGGATCGGCAGCTCTCGTACTGGCGAGCGCGCCTAGCGGGGGCGCCGGAGCTGCTGGAGCTGCCGGCCGACCGTCCGCGCCCGCCGGTGCAGACGTACCGCGGCGCGTCGGTTCCGGTGGAGCTCTCCCTGGAGCTGCTGGGGCGCTTGCAGGCGCTGGGGCGGGGTGAGGGCGCGACGCTGTACATGACGCTGCTGTCCGCCTTCCAGGTGCTGCTCTCGAAGTACAGCGGGATCGCGGACATTGTCGTGGGGAGCCCCATCGCGGGGCGGACGAGGAAGGAGGTGGAGGAGCTGATCGGCTTCTTCATCAACACGCTGGTGCTGCGCACCGACCTTTCGGGAGACCCGTGCTTCCGCGACGTGATGCGGCGGGTGCGGGGGGTGACACTCGGTGCGTACGAGCACCAGGACGTGCCCTTCGAAAGACTGGTTGCCGAGCTGCAGCCGGAGCGGTCGTTGAGCCACTCGCCGCTCTTCCAGGTGATGTTCACGCTCCAGAACGACGGGGGTGGGCCCAGGGCTCTTGCCGGGCTGAGGGTCGGCGGAGTCGATGCGGAGCTCCAGACCGCAAAGTTCGATCTCTCGTTGAGCCTCGTGGCGACTTCGCGCGGCCTGCTGGGAGGACTGACCTACAGCACGGATTTGTTCGAGCAGGGCACCATCGAGCGCATGGTGCGGCACCTGGGGCGGGTGCTGGAGCAGGTCGCGGGTGACGCGGACGTGCGGCTTTCGCGGCTGAACCTGCTCGGCGGGGCGGAGCGCGCGCTGGTGGTGGAGGAGTGGAACCGGACGGCGGCCCAAGTTCCGGCGGACCGGTGCATCCACCAGCTGTTCGAGGCGCAGGCGGCGCGCACACCGGACGCGGTGGCCCTGCGCTTCGAGGAGGATTCGCTCACCTACCGCGAGCTGAACGCGCGCGCCAACCGCCTTGCCCACCACCTGCGTCGGCTCGGCGTGGGCCCCGAGGTGCGGGTGGGCGTGCTGATGGAGCGGAGCGTGGAGATGGTGGTCGCCCTCCTGGCCGTGCTCAAGGCCGGGGGCGGGTACGTGCCGCTGGACCCGGGACTCCCCGCCGAGCGGCTGGCGTACATGCTGGAGGACAGCGCCGTGCCGCTCGTGCTCGTGCAAGCTGCCCTGCGCGATGCAGTCCCCGCGCGTGACGGCGTCGCGGTGCTGGCGGTGGACGTGCTGGCGGAGGAGATCGCGGCCGAGAGTGCGGAGAACTCGGAGAGCGGCGCGGGGCCGGACTCGCTGGCCTACGTCATCTACACCTCCGGCTCCACCGGCCGCCCCAAGGGGGTGATGAACCAGCACCGGGGCGTGGTGAACCGGCTGGTATGGATGCAGGCGCAGTTCGGAATCGGCGCGGACGACGTGGTGCTGCAGAAGACGCCGTTCGGCTTCGACGTGTCGGTGTGGGAGTTCTTCTGGCCGCTGCAGCAGGGCGCGCGGCTGGTCATGGCGCGCCCGGACGGCCACCGCGATCCCGCCTACCTGCGCGACGTGATCGAGCGCGAGGGGGTGACCGCGCTGCACTTCGTCCCCTCCATGCTGCAGCCGTTCATCGATGCCGTGGAGGCCGGCCGCTGCGCGTCGCTCCGCCACGTGGTCTGCAGCGGCGAAGCGCTGCCGCCGGTGCTGGTACGTCGCTTCTACGACCGGTTCGCCGGCCCTGTGGAGCTCACCAACCTGTACGGCCCCACCGAGGCGGCCGTGGACGTGAGCTGCTGGACCTGCCTGCGTGACGAAGCGGCCGACGTGGTGCCGATCGGCCGGCCTGTCTGGAACACATCGCTGTACGTGCTGGACGCGGCGCTGCAGCCCGTTCCCGTCGGCGTCCCCGGCGAGCTGAACATCGGCGGAGTGCAGGTGGCGCGCGGCTACCTGGATCGTCCCGGCCACACGGCGGAGCGGTACATCCCCGATCCCTTCTCCGCCCATCCGGGCGCGCGCCTGTACCGCACGGGCGACAAGTCACGGTGGCGGGCGGCCGGCGCTATCGAGTACCTGGGCCGGCTGGACTTCCAGGTGAAGGTACGCGGCTTCCGCATCGAACTGGGCGAGATCGAGTCCGTACTGCGTGGCCACGGGAGCGTGACGGACTGCGTGGTCGTGGCGCGTGCGGAGGCGGGCGAGACGCGGCTGGTTGCGTACATCGTGGGCGATACGGAGGTGGAGGCGTTGCGCGCGCATGTGCGGCGGAGCCTGCCGGAGTACATGGTGCCGTCCGCATTTGTCTTCCTGGACGCGCTGCCGCTGACGCCCAACGGAAAGCTGGACCGCAAGGCGCTGCCTGCGCCGGAGCTCGCGTCGACGGAGGAACGCTTCGTGGCGCCGCGCACTCCGATGGAGGAGGTGCTGGCGGGGATCTGGGCTCAGGTGCTGCGCCTGGAACGCGTGGGGGTCGAGGACAACTTCTTCGAGCTAGGCGGGCATTCCCTGCTCGCCACGCGGGTGGTCTCGCACATCCGCGAGGTGTTCGGGGTGGAGGTGCCGCTTCGGGCGTTGTTCGCGGGACCAACGGTGGCGGAGCTGGCGGTGCGCATTGAGGAAATGCGCCGCGCGGATCTGCCGGTGCTGCCGCCCGTGGTGCCGGTGGAGCGCACGGGCGCGCTGCCGCTCTCGTTTGCGCAGGAGCGGCTCTGGTTCATCGACCAGCTGGAGCCCGGAAGCGCCGTCTACAACATTCCCATGGCATGGCGCCTGGGCGGCGCGCTGGACCGGGCGGCGCTGGAGCGCGCGCTGGGCGAGATCGTCCGCAGGCACGAGGCGCTGCGGACCACCTTCGGCGAAGTGGATGGGTCGCCGGTGCAGGTGATCGCGCCCTTCTCTGGATTCGTCCTCCCGGCTGAGGACCTGTCGGCGCTCGGGGATGCGGATCGCGAGACGGCGGTCCGGCGGCGCGCCGACGAGGAGGCGCGGCGGCCCTTCGATCTCTCGGCGGGCCCGCTTTTCCGCGCGTTGTTGCTGCGGATGGATGCCGAGGATCACGCGCTACTGCTCTCGATGCACCACATCGTCAGCGACGGGTGGAGCACGGGGGTGCTCCGCCAGGAGCTGTCGGCGCTGTACGCGGGCTTCCGCGATGGACGTGAGTCGCAGCTCCCCGAGCTGCCGGTGCAGTACGGAGATTACGCGGTGTGGCAGCGCAAGCAGCTGGAAGGCGAGGTCCTGGACCGGCAGCTGGCCTACTGGCGGGAGCGGCTGGCTGGCGCACCGGAGCTGCTGGAGCTGCCGGCCGACCGTCCCCGCCCGCCGATGCGGACGTACGAGGGCGCGACGGTCCCGGTGAACTTCTCCCCCGAGCTGCTGGAGCGCTCGCAGACGCTCGGGCGGAGCGAGGGGGCGACGTTGTACATGACGCTGCTGGCCGCATTCCAGGTGCTGCTCTCGAAGTACACCGGGATCGAAGACATCGTCGTGGGCAGCCCCATCGCCGGACGCACGCGCGGCGAGGTGGAGGCGCTGATCGGCTTCTTCGTCAACACCCTGGTGCTGCGGACCGACCTCTCAGGCGATCCGAGCTTCCGCGAGGTGCTGCGGCGGGTGCGGGAGACCACGCTGGGCGCGTACGAGCACCAGGACGTGCCCGTCGAGAAGCTGGTGGAGGAGCTGCAGCCGGAGCGCAGCTTGAGTCACTCGCCGCTCTTCCAGGTGATGTTCACGCTCCAGAACGCAGGGGACGGGAACGCGGGAAGCAGTCTTCCGGGGCTGCGCGTGAGCGGAGCCGGAGCGGAGCTCGCGAGCGCCAAATTCGATCTCTCCCTGACCCTGACGCCGACCTCGCGCGGACTGCGCGGGGGGCTGACTTACAGCACGGACCTGTTCGAGCCCGGCACGGTGGAACGCATGGCGCGGCACCTGGAGCGGGTGCTTGAGCAGATCGGCGCCGATGTGGACGTGCGCCTCTCGCGCCTGGACCTGCTCGGGGCTGCGGAGCGCGCGATCGTACTGGAAGAGTGGAACCGGACGGTCGCCGAGGTTCCGGCCGACCGATGCATCCACGAGCTGATCGAAGCCCAGGCATTGCGCACCCCCGGCGCGGTGGCCGTGCGCTTCGAAGCGGAGTCGCTCACCTACGGCGAACTGAACGAGCGCGCCAACCGCCTTGCCCACCACCTGCGCCGCCACGGCGTGGGCCCGGAGGTGCGCGTGGGCGTGCTGATGGAGCGGAGCCTGGAGATGGTGGTATCGCTCCTGGCTGTGCTGAAGGCTGGGGGCGCGTACGTGCCGCTGGACCCGGGGCTGCCCACCGAGCGGCTGGCGTACATGCTGGAGGACAGCGGCGTGCCCCTGGTACTGGCGCAGGCTGCCCTCCGCGAGGCGTTTCCCGCGCGCGAAAGCGTCGCGGTGCTGGCGGTGGACGCGCTGGCGGATGAGATCGCGGCCGAGAGCACGCGCAACCTGGCCGAGGGCGCGGGGCCGGACTCGCTGGCATACGTGATCTACACCTCCGGCAGTACCGGCCGCCCCAAGGGGGTGATGAACCAGCACCGGGGCGTGGTGAACCGCCTGGTGTGGATGCAGGCGCAGTTCGGCATCGGCGCGGACGACGTGGTGCTGCAGAAGACGCCGTTCTCCTTCGACGTGTCGGTGTGGGAGTTCTTCTGGCCGCTGCAGCAGGGCGCGCGGCTGGTGAAGGCGCGCCCGGACGGCCATCGCGACCCGGTTTACCTGCGCGACGTGATCGAGCGCGAGGGCGTGACCGCGCTGCACTTCGTCCCCTCCATGCTGCAGCCGTTCGTGGAGGCGGTTGAGGCGGGCCGCTGCGCGTCGCTCCGCCACGTGGTCTGCAGCGGCGAGGCGCTGCCGCCGACGCTGGTGGAGCGCTTCTACGACAGGTTCGCGGGCCCCGTGGTGCTCACCAACCTGTACGGGCCGACGGAAGCGGCCGTGGACGTGAGCTGCTGGACCTGCCCGCGCGAGGACTCGTCCGGCGTGGTGCCGATAGGCCGCCCCGTCTGGAACACCTCGCTCTACGTCTTGGACGCGGCGCTCCAGCCCGTTCCCGTGGGCGTCCCCGGCGAGCTGTTCATCGGCGGGGTGCAGGTGGCGCGCGGCTACCTGGATCGTCCCGGCCTCACGGCCGAGCGTTTCATCCCCGATCCCTTCTCCGCCGATCCGGGCGCGCGCCTCTACCGCACCGGCGACCGTGCGCGGTGGCGGGCGGACGGCGCCATCGAGTACCTGGGGCGGCTCGACTTCCAGGTGAAGATCCGCGGCTTCCGCATCGAACTGGGCGAGATCGAGGCCGTCCTCCGCGAGCACGAGAGCGTCGCCGACTGCGTGGTCGTGGCGCGCGGGGACGCGGGCGAGCAGCGGCTGGTGGCGTACGTGGTGGGCGGCGCGGAGACGGACGCGCTGCGCGAGCACCTGCGCCAGGGCCTGCCCGACTACATGGTGCCGAGCGCGTTCGTGTCGCTCAGCCATCTCCCGCTCACCCCGAGCGGCAAGCTGGACCGCAAGGCGCTCCCCGCGCCGGAGTACGCAGCCGCTGCGGACGGGTACGTGGCGCCGCGGACGCCGGTGGAGGAGGTGCTGGCGGCGGTCTGGGCAGAGGTGCTGCGTCTGGAGCGCGTGGGGGTGCACGACAACTTTTTCGAGCTGGGCGGCCACTCCCTGCTGGCCACGCGCATGGCGTCGCGCATCCGGGCCGAGTTCTCAGTGGAGCTGCCGCTGCGGACGCTGTTCGAGGGGCCCACGGTGGCGGCGCTGGCCGCGCGCGTGGAAGAGATGCGCCGTCTGGGTGGGCAGCTGGCGCCCCCGGTGCTGCGGAGGAGCCCCGCGTCCGATCCGTACGACTCGATCTCCTCCCTCGACGAGCTCTCCGACGACGAGCTGGACCTTCTCCTGAGCAACCAATCGTGAAGGATCGAAACCGGGATGACTGAAGTCACTTCCACCGCCGGACTGTCCCGCCTCCAGAAACAGGAGCTGCTCCGGAAGATCGTTGCCGAGAAGCGGCGGCCGCGCACGGAGCCGGCGTCCTACGCGCAGGAGCGGCTCTGGTTCCTGGACCGTCTGGAGCCCGGGAGCAGCACCTACAACATCCCCGTGGCATGGCGCCTGGGCGGTGCCCTGGACGAAGGGGCGCTGGAGCGCGCGCTGGGCGAGATCGTCCGGCGTCACGAGGCGCTGAGGACCACGTTCGCCGACCGGGACGGCTCGCCGGTGCAGGTGATCGCGCCCTTCGCCGGGTTCGCGCTTTCCATCGACGATCTCTCCCACCTCGCGGATGCGGATCGCGAGGCCGAGGTCCGGCGCCGCGCGGGGGAGGAGGCCCGGCGGCTATTCGATCTTTCGGTCGGACCGCTCTTTCGCGCGGTGCTGCTGCGGCTGGATGCTCAGGATCACCTGCTGCTGGTTTCCATGCACCATATCGTCAGCGACGGGTGGAGCATGGGGGTGCTGCTGCGCGAGCTATCGGCGCTGTACGAGGCGTACCGCGAGGGCCGGGCGTCGCCGCTGGCGGAGCTGCCGGTGCAGTACGCCGATTACGCCGCGTGGCAGCGCGAGCAGCTGCAGGGCGAGTCGCTGAACCGGCAGCTCTCGTACTGGAAGGCGCGCCTGGCGGGCGCGCCGCGAGTGCTGGAGCTCCCCACCGACCGCCCCCGTCCGGCGGTGCGGACGCACCGGGGCGCCACCGTCCGCACGGAGCTCTCCGCGGAGGTGCTGGAGCGGCTGGAAGGCCTGGGACGGAGCGAGGGCGCCACGCTCTACATGACGCTGCTGTCTGCCTTCCAGGTGCTGCTCTCCAAGTACAGCGGGAGCGAGGACATCGTCGTGGGGAGCCCCATCGCCGGGCGCACGCGTGGGGAGGTGGAGGGGCTGATCGGCTTCTTCATCAACTCCCTGGTCCTGCGGACGGACCTTTCGGGCGATCCGAGCTTTCGGGAGACCCTGCGGCGGGTGCGGGAGGTGACGCTGGGGGCGTACGAGCACCAGGACGTGCCCGTCGAGAAGCTGGTGGCCGAGCTGCAGCCGGAGCGGTCGATGAGCCACTCGCCGCTCTTCCAGGTGTCGTTCGCCCTGAACAACCCGGATGCAGCCGGGACCGGTGTGGCGGGGCTGCGGATCGAGTCGGCGTACGCGGGCTCCGAGACCGCGAAGTTCGACCTGAGCCTCGCGTTCGTGAAGGGCGCGCGGGGCCTGACGGCGGCGCTGACCTACAGCACGGACCTGTTCGACGAGAGCACGGTCCGGCGGATGCTGGGGCACCTGGAGCGCGTGCTGGAGCAGGTGGCCGCCGGCGGGGACCTGCGCCTTTCGGAGCTGCGGCTCCTGGACGAGGAGGAGCGCCACCAAGTGCTGGAGGAGTGGAACCGCACGCAGCTGGACTACCCGGCCGAGTCGTGTCTCCACCAGCTCTTCGAAGCGCAGGCGGAGCGCACGCCCCACGCGGAGGCCGTCGTCTTCGAGGGCGAGCGCCTCACCTACGCCGAGCTGAACGCGCGGGCGAACCGGCTGGCGCATCACCTCCGCTCGCTGGGCGTGGGACCCGACGTGCGGGTGGGGATCTGCGTGGAGCGGAGCCTGGAGCTGGCGGTGGGGCTCCTCGCGCTGCTCAAGGCCGGCGGGGCGTACGTGGCGCTCGACCCCGAGCATCCGGACGAGCGGCTGCGGAGCACACTGGACGACTGCCGGCCGGCGGTGCTGCTGGCGCATGCGTCGCTGGCGGAGCGCTTTGCCGGAACGGACATCGCCGTCGTCGCCGTAGACGCGGACGCGCCGCTCTGGGCGAACCAGCCGGAGACCAACCCCACGGGCGTGGGCGTCGGGGCGGAGCATCTCGTCTACGTCATCTACACCTCGGGGTCCACGGGCAGGCCCAAGGGCGTAATGAACGTGCACCGGAACGTGGTCAACCGCGTCGCCGGGATCCAGGCCCGCTGGCAGCTGGAGCCGGGCGAATCCGTGCTGCAGAACGCCTCGCTCACCTTCGATGTTTCCGCGTACGAGCTCTTCTGGCCGCTGATGGTGGGCGCGCGGGTGGTGATGCCGAGGCCGGACGGGCATCGCGACCCGGGATACCTGGTGGAGACGATCCGCAGCCATGGGATCGGCACGGCCAGCTTCGTCCCGTCCATGCTTCAGCTCTTCCTGGAGCACCCCGAGGTGGAGCGCTGCACGTCGCTCATGCGCGTTCCCTGCGGCGGCGAAGCGCTTCCCTCGGCGCTGGTGCGGCGCCTCCATGAACGGCTCCCGCACGCCACCCTCTACAACCGCTATGGCCCCTCCGAGGCCGCCACGGCGGTGACGGGGCCGGTGCGCGTCACGGACGAGACCGGCGCCAGCGCCCCCATCGGCCGCCCGATGCCGAACGCGCGGGCCTACCTGCTGGACGCGGCCGGCGAGCCGGTGCCGGTGGGGGTAGCCGGGGAGCTCTGCATTGGCGGCGCGGCGGTGGGGCGTGGCTACCTGGGCAGGCCGGAGCAGACGGCGGAGCGGTTCGTGGCCGATCCCTACGGGGGTGAGCCCGGCGCGCGGCTGTATCGCACGGGCGACCTCGCGCGGTGGCTGGCGGACGGCAGGATCGAGTTCCTGGGGCGCAACGACTTCCAGGTGAAGATCCGCGGCTTCCGCGTGGAGCCGGGCGAGGTGGAGGCGGCGCTGACATCGCATCCGGGGGTGCGCGAAGCACGGGTGCTGGCGCGGGAGGACCGGCCCGGAGAAAAGCAGCTGGTGGCGTACGTGGTGGGCAGCGTGGACACGGGCGAGCTGCGCGCGCACGTGCGCCGGAGCTTGCCGGATTACATGGTGCCGGCCGCGTTCGTGGCGCTGCAGGCGCTGCCGCTGATGCCGAACGGAAAGGTGGACCGCGATGCGCTCCCGGCGCCGGAGTTCGCGCCGGCGGAGGGGGCGTACGTGGCGCCGCGCACCCCCGTCGAGGAGGTGCTGGCGGGGATCTGGGCCGAGGTGCTGCGGCTGGAGCGGGTGGGGGCAGCCGACAACTTCTTCGAGCTGGGCGGGCACTCGCTGCTCGCCACGCGGGTCGTTTCGCGCATCCGCGCGGTCTTCGGCGTGGAGCTGCCGCTGCGGGCGCTCTTCCAGGGGCCGACGGTCACGGAGATGGCCGGGCGCGTGGAGCAAATGCGCCGCGCGGATCTGCCGGTGCTTCCGCCCGTGGTGCCTGTCGATCGTGATCGTCCCCTCCCGCTCTCGTTCGCGCAGGAGCGGCTCTGGTTCATCGACCGGATGGAGCCGGGGAGCGCGGTCTACAACATTCCCATGGCATGGCGCCTGGGCGGCGAGCTGGACGTGGCGGCGCTGGAGCGTGCGCTGGGCGAGATCGTCCGTCGTCACGAGTCGCTGCGGACGGTCTTCACGGAGGTGGATGGCTCGCCGGTGCAGGTGATCGCCCCCTTCGGCGGGTTCGTCGTACCCGTGGAGGACCTGTCGGCGACGGGCGATGCGGATCGCGAGGCGGCGGTCAGGCGCCGCGCCGGCGAGGGGGCGCGGCGGCCGTTCGACCTTGCCGCGGGACCGCTCTTCCGCGCGGCGCTGCTGCGGGTGGATGCCGGGGATCACGTGCTGCTCATCTCGATGCACCACATCGTCAGCGACGGGTGGAGCATGGGGGTGCTCCTGCGCGAGCTGTCGGCGCTGTACGCGGCGTACCGCGACGGGGCTGAGTCGCCGCTGGCCGAGTTGGAGGTGCAGTATGCCGACTTCGCTGTCTGGCAGCGCGAGCAGCTGGCCGGCGAGGCCCTCGACGGGCAGATGGCGTACTGGAAGGAGCAGCTGGCGGGTGCCCCGGAGCTGCTGGAGCTGCCGACGGACCATCCCCGTCCGGCGGTGCAGACGTACCGGGGCGAATCGGTCGCGGTGAACTTTTCCCCCGAGCTGCTGGAGCGGCTGCAGGCGCTGGGGCGTAACGAGGGCGCGACGCTGTACATGGTGCTGCTCGGCGCCTTCCAGGTGCTGCTGAGCCGGTACGGCGGGGGCGAGGACGTGGTGGTGGGGAGCCCCATCGCCGGGCGCACGCGCGGCGAGGTGGAGGAGGTGATCGGCTTCTTCATCAACACGCTCGTGCTCCGCACCGACCTCTCGGGTGATCCGGGCTTTCGCGAGGTGCTGCGGCGGGTGCGGGAGGTGACGCTGGGCGCGTACGAGCACCAGGACGTGCCCTTCGAAAAGCTGGTCGCCGAGCTGCAGCCGGGGCGGTCCCTGAGCCATTCGCCGCTCTTCCAGGCGATGTTCGCGCTGCAGAACGCCGCGGACCCGGGAGGCGAGCTTCCGGGGCTCACGGTCGGCGGAGTCGGCGCGGACGCGGGAATCGCCAAGTTCGACCTTTCCCTGACGCTGGGGGCGACCGCCGAGGGGCTGCGTGGCGGCGTGAACTACAGCACCGATCTCTTCGAGCGCGGCACGATTGAGCGGATGCTCGGCCACCTGCAGCGAGTGCTGGAGCAGGTCGCCACGGACGCGGACGTGCGGCTTTCGCGGCTGGAACTGCTCGGGGCTGCCGAGCGCGCCCTCGTGCTGGACGAGTGGAACCGGACGGCGGCGGAGGTACCGGCGAATCGCTGCATCCACGAGCTATTCGAGGCGCAGGCGGCCCGCACGCCCGGCGCGGTGGCCGTAAGCTTCGAGGCGGATTCGCTCACGTACGCTGAGCTGAACGAGCGCGCCAACCGCCTCGCCCACCACCTGCGCGGCCGCGGCGTGCGCCCCGAGTTGCGCGTGGGCGTGCTGATGGAGCGCGGCGTGGAGATGGTGGTTTCGCTCCTCGCCGTGCTCAAGGCCGGTGGCGCGTACGTGCCGCTGGACCCGGGGCTCCCCGCCGAGCGGCATTCGTACATGCTGGAGGATTCCGGCGTCGCCGTGGTGCTCACCCAGGAGCGGCTACGCGGCATCCTCCCCGCCTCCGAAGTGCCGGCGCTGGACGTGGACGCGGCGTGGGATTCGATCGCGCGGGAGAGCGCGGAGAACCTCGCACCCCTCGTGACGCCGTCCAACGTGGCGTACGTCATCTACACCTCGGGCAGCACAGGCCGCCCTAAGGGGGTGATGAACCAGCACCGCGGAGTGGTGAACCGCCTGGTGTGGATGCAGGCGCACTTCCGTCTCGGCGCGGACGACGTGGTGCTGCAGAAGACGCCGTTCTCGTTCGACGTGTCGGTGTGGGAGTTCTTCTGGCCTCTTCAGCAGGGCGCGCGGCTGGTGATGGCGCGGCCGGACGGGCACCGCGACCCGCTGTACCTGCAGGAGGTGATCGAGCGCGAAGGGGTGACGACGCTGCACTTCGTCCCCTCCATGCTGCAGCCGTTCGTCGACGTGGTGGAGGCGGGCCGCTGCGGCTCCCTGCGCCACGTCGTGTGCAGCGGCGAGGCGCTGCCGCCGGCGCTGGTGCGGCGCTTCTACGACCGCTTCGCCGGCCCCGTCGTGCTCACCAACCTGTACGGCCCCACCGAGGCGGCCGTGGACGTGAGCTGCTGGACCTGCCCGCGCGAGGACGCCGCCGGCGTGGTGCCGATCGGGCGCCCCGTCTGGAACACCGCACTCTACGTGCTTGACGCGGCGCTCCAGCCCGTCCCTGTCGGCGTCCCCGGCGAGCTGTACATCGGCGGAGTGCAGGTGGCGCGCGGCTACCAGGGGCACGCGGCGATGACGGCGGAGCGCTTCGTCCCCGATCCGTTCTCCACCGAAGGCGGCGCGCGGCTGTACCGGACGGGCGACCGTGCGCGGTGGCGGGCGGACGGCGTCATCGAGTACCTGGGGCGCCTCGACTTCCAGGTAAAGGTGCGCGGCTTCCGCGTGGAGTTGGGCGAGATCGAGGCGCGGCTGGCCGAGCACCCGGACGTGCGTGAGGCCGTCGTCGTGGCCCGCGAGCACGTCGCCGGCGAGACGCGGCTGGTGGCGTACGTGGTGGCCAGTGCGGAGGCGGGAGTCCTTCGCGAGCACCTGCGGCTGTCGCTGCCGGAGTACATGGTGCCGGCGGCGTTCGTCGGGCTGGATGCGCTGCCGCTGACCGCGAACGGCAAGCTGGACCGCAAGGCGCTGCCGGCGCCCGAAAGCGATGCGTACGCGCGGGCCGGCTACGAGGCCCCGCTGGGGGAGGTGGAGGCGGCGCTGGCGGAGATCTGGGTGGAGCTGCTGGGCGTGACGCGGGTGGGGCGGTGGGACCACTTCTTCGAACTCGGCGGGCACTCGCTCCTGGCCATCCGGCTGATCGAGCGGATGCGGCGCGCCGGGCTGTACATGGAAGTGCGGGCCCTGTTCACCACGCCTGTGATGGCTGATCTCGCCTTGGCGGTGGGGCGGGCGTCTTCGGAGGTGGAGGTCCCCGCGAACGTCATCCCGCAGCAGTGCGCGTCCATCACGCCGCAGATGCTGCCGCTGGTGGAGCTCACGCAGGAGGAGATCGACCGGATCGTGGCGGGGGTGCCGGGCGGAACCGCGAACGTGCAGGACATCTACCCCCTGGGCCCGCTGCAGGAGGGAATCCTCTTCCATCACCTGCTGTCGCGGGATGGCGATCCGTACCTGATGTCGAGCGTGGCCCAGTTCGACACCCGCGCCCGCCTGGACCGGTACATGGCCGCGCTGCAGGCCGTGATCGACCGCCACGACGTCCTGCGCACCGCGATGGCAGCCGAGGGGCTGCGCGAGCCGGTGCAGGTCGTCTGGCGGCGCGCGCCGCTGCCCGTGGAGGAGGTGGAGCTGGATGCGGAGGCGGGGGACGCGGCCCAGCAGCTGTGGCGGCGGCGTGACCCCCGGCACTACCGGATGGACGTGACGCGGGCGCCGCTGCTGCGGGTGTGCATCGCCGAGGACCGCGCAGGTGGCCGGTGGCTGCTGCTGCTGCTCTGGCACCACCTGGTGGGCGACCACGAGTCGCTGGAGGTGCTGCAGGAGGAGATCTCGGCGCACCTGCTGGGCCGCGGGTCGGAGCTGCCGGCGCCGCTGCCCTTCCGCAGCTACGTGGCGCAGGCGCGCCTGGGGGTGAGCCGTGAGGAGCACGAGCGGTTCTTCACCGGGATGCTGCAGGACGTGGAGGAGCCGACGGCGCCGTACGGGATGCTGGACGTGTGGCGGGAGGGACGTGGGATCGGGGACGCGCGGACGCGGGTGGCGCCCGACCTCGGCACGCGGCTGCGCCGCCGGGCGCGGGCGCTGGGGGTGAGCGCGGCCAGCCTGTGCCACCTGGCGTGGGGGCAGGTACTGGCGCGGCTGACGGGGCGGCAGGACGTGGTCTTCGGGACCCTGCTCTTCGGCCGCATGCAGGGCGGGGAGGGGGCGGACCGGGTGATGGGCCCGCTGATCAACACGCTCCCGGTGCGCATCGGCGTGGCGGAGGAAGGGGCCGAGGCGGCGGTGCGGCGCACGCACGCGCTGCTGGCGGACCTGCTGCGGCACGAGCACGCCTCGCTGGCGCTGGCGCAGCGCTGCAGCGGCGTGGCGGCACCCGCGCCGCTCTTCACCTCGCTGCTGAACTATCGCCACGGCGCCGCGCCGAAGCGTTCGCGGGACGCGGGACAGGCGGCGCAGGCCACGGCGGGCATTCGGCGCATCGGCGCACAGGAGCGGACGAACTACCCCGTGGCGCTCTCGGTGGACGACTGGGGGGAGGAGTTCTCGCTGACGGCGCAGGTGGCGGCCCCGGCGGACGCGGAGCAGGTGTGCCGGCTGATGCACACGGCGCTGGAGCGGCTGGTCGAGGCGCTGGAAGTTGCTCCCGGCCGGGCCATCGGGAGCATCGACGTGCTGGCCGAGGGGGAGCGCCGGCAGGTGGTCGAGGAGTGGAACCGCACGGAAGCGGAGTATCCGGCGGAGCGGTGCATCCACGAGCTGTTCCAGGAGCAGGCGGCGCGCACGCCGGGGGCGGTGGCCGTGCGCTTCCGGGAGGAATCGCTCACCTACGGCGAGCTGAACGAGCGCGCCAACCGGCTGGCGCACCATCTCGCCGGCCTCGGCGTGGGGCCGGAGACGCGGGTCGCGCTCTGCCTGGAGCGGGGGCCGGAGATGGTCATTTCCGTCCTTGCGGTGCTGAAGGCAGGCGGTGCGTACGTGCCGCTGGACCCCGCCTATCCCGCGGAGCGGCTGGCCTTCATGCTCGCCGACGCCGCCGTGCCCGTGCTGGTGACGCAGGAATCCCTGCGCGCGGAGCTCTCCGTCGGCGACGGCGTTGCGGTCGTGAGCGTGGACGGGGACGGCGACCGGGTCGCGGCGCAGCCTGCCGCGAACCCGGAACGCGGTATCTCGCCCGAGCAGCTGGCGTACGTCATCTACACCTCCGGCTCCACCGGGACGCCCAAGGGGGTGCTGGTGCGGCACGGCTCCCTGGCCAACCTGCTGGCCGCCACGCGCGAGGCGTTCGGCGTCGGTGAGGGTGACGTGATGCCGGTGCTGGCCTCGTACGCCTTCGACATCTGGCTCTTCGAGGCGCTGCTCCCGCTCACCTCGGGGGGCGCGGTGCGCCTGGTGGACCGCGACCGGGTGCTCGACACGCCCGCGCTGCTGGAGGAGATCGCCGACGCCACGCTGGTGCACGCCGTCCCCGCGCTCATGCGGCAGCTGGTGCAGGCGGAGCGCGAGACGCCGCGGCTGGGCCGGCTGCGGCGCGCCTTCGTGGGCGGCGACCGCGTGCCCGCCGACCTGCTGGCGGAGATGCGCGAGGCGCTCCCCGGGGCGGAGACGCACGTCCTGTACGGTCCCACGGAAGGGACCATCCTGGCCTCCACGCACCCGGTACCGGCGGATGGGATCGTGGAAGGGCACCCGATCGGCCGTCCCTTGGGGAACGTGCGCCTGTACGTCTGCGACCCGTTCGGCAGCCCGCAGCCGGCGGGGGTTCCGGGCGAGCTGCTGATCGGCGGGGCGGGGGTGGCGCGCGGCTACCTGGGGCGGCCGGAGCTGACGGCGGAACGCTTCGTTCCCGATCCGTTCTCGGCCGAAGGAGCACGGCTGTACCGCACGGGCGACCGGGCGCGCTGGCGGGCGGACGGGACGCTGGAGTTCCTGGGACGGGTGGACACGCAGGTGAAGGTGCGTGGCTTCCGCATCGAGCCGGGGGAGATCGAGGCCGTTCTGCGCGCCCACGAGCGAGTCGCGGAGTGCGTCGTCGAGGTGCGCGAGGACGAGGCGGGGGGGCGCCTGGTGGCGTACGTCGTTCCCGCCCCGCGAAAGGACGTGGAGCTGTGGCCCTCGATCGGGGAGTACTTCGTCTACGACGACCTGATCTACCACGGGCTCACGCACGACACCCTGCGCAACGAGCGCTACCTGCGCGCCCTGCGGCGGCATGCGCCGGGGAAGGTGGTGCTGGACGTGGGCACGGGCGCGGACGCGATCCTGGCGCGGCTGGCGGTGCGGGCGGGCGCGCGCCACGTCTACGCCGTCGAGCTGCTGGAGGCGTCGTATCTCTCGGCCCGGGAGCGCGTCCGCGAACTGGGCCTGGAGGACCGCATCACCGTGATCCACGGCAATGCCGCCACCGTGGAGCTTCCCGAGCTGGCGGACGTGTGCGTCTCCGAGATCGTGGAGTCCATCGCCGGGGGCGAGGGCGCCGCCCTCATCCTCAACGGGGTGCGGCGGCTCCTGGCGCCCGGCGCGGTGATGATCCCGCAATGGGCGGGCACCCGCGTGGCCGCCGTCACGCTCCCGGACGAACTCCGCAGCCAGCCGGGCTTCTCGCCGACGGCCGCGCACTACGTGAGGGGGATCTTCGAGGAGGTGGGGTACCCCTTCGACCTGCGGCTCTGCATCCGGAACTTCCCGGCCGAGCACCTCCTCTCCACCGCCGGGACGTACGAGGACCTGCACTTTGGCGCCGGCCCCGTAGACGCCGCGTACACCCGGCGCGAGGAGCTGGTGGTGGAGCGCGCGGGACGGATGGACGGGCTGCTCCTCTGGCTGCGCATGGTGCTGGCCGAGGGCGAGGAGCTGGACATCCTGGAGGAGGAGACCGCCTGGTTCCCCGTCTACTTTCCCCTCTTCGAGCCGGGGATCGAGGTGGCGGCGGGGGACCGGGTGCACCTGGAGTGCTGGGCAGAGGTCCCGGAAGGGGTGGCCCCGGACTACGGAGCCCGGGGCGTGCTGGTGCGCGGGCGCGACGGCGAAGAGGTGCCGTTCGAGTTCGCCTCCTACCACCACCGGCGGGAGTTCCGGGCGAGCCCCTTCTACCGGCGGCTCTTCGCCGACGCGGAGGTGCCGGCCCTGGAGGAGCGCAGGGAAACCCTTCCGGCGTCGCTTCGCGAGCACGCGCAGCGGAGCCTCCCGGAGTACATGGTGCCGTCGGCGATCGTGGTGCTGGATGCGCTGCCGCTGACGCCGAACGGAAAGCTGGACCGCAAGGCGCTGCCTGCGCCGGAGTACGGGTCGGACGCGGAGCGATACGTGGCGCCGAGGACCCCGGTAGAGGAGGTGCTGGCGGGGATCTGGGCCGAGGTGCTGCGCCTGGAGCGGGCGGGGGTCACGGAGAACTTCTTCGAGCTGGGCGGGCACTCGCTGCTCGCGACCCGGGCGGTGTCGCGCATCCGCGAGGTGTTCGGGGTGGAGCTGCCCCTGCGGGCGCTCTTCGAGGGACCTACGGTGGCGGAGCTGGCGGTGCGCGTGGAGGAGATGCGCCGGGCGGAGCTGCCGCTGCTGCCCCCGGTCGTGCCGACCGAGCGCACGGGGCTGCTGCCGCTCTCCTTCGCGCAGGAGCGGCTCTGGTTCATCGACCGGCTGCAGCCGGGGAGTGCCGTCTACAACATCCCCCTGGCCCGGCGCCTGGCGGGTGCGCTGGACGTGGCGGCGCTGGAACGCGCGCTGGGCGAGATCGTGCGGCGTCACGAAGCGCTGCGGACGGTCTTCGCCGAGGTGGACGGCTCGCCGGTGCAGGTGATCGCGCCCTTCGGCGGGTTCGCCCTGCCGGTGGAGGACCTGTCGGAACTGGGCGAGGCGGATCGCGAGGCGGAGGTCCGGCGCCGCGCCGGCGAGGAGCCGCGGCGGGCGTTCGACCTTGCGGCGGGTCCGCTCTTTCGCGCGGCGCTGGTGCGGGTGGATGCTGAAGATCACGTGCTGCTGCTCTCGATGCACCACACCGTCAGCGACGAGTGGAGCATGGGGGTGCTCTTCCGCGAGATGTCGGCGCTGTACGCGGCGTACCGGGAGGGGCGTGAGTCGCCGCTCCCCGAGCTGCCGGTGCAGTACGCCGACTACGCGGTGTGGCAGCGGGAGCAGCTGGCGGGAGCGGTACTGGATCGGCAGCTGGCGTACTGGCGGGAGCGGCTGGCGGGCGCGCCGGAGCTGCTGGAATTGCCGACGGACCATCCGCGTCCGGCGGTGCAGACGTACCGGGGCGCGACGGTCCCGGTGGAGCTTTCCCCGCAGCTGCTGGAGCGGCTGCGGGCGCTGGGGCGCAGCGACGGCGCGACGCTGTACATGACGCTGCTGTCCGCCTTCCAGGTGCTGCTCTCGAAGTATGGCGGGAGCGAGGACGTGGTGGTGGGGAGCCCCATCGCCGGACGCACGCGCCGCGAGGTGGAGGAGCTGATCGGCTTCTTCGTCAACACCCTGGTGCTGCGCGCCGACCTCTCGGGAGACCCGAGCTTCCGCGAGACCCTGCGGCGGGTGCGCGAGGCGGCGCTGGGCGCGGATGAGCACCAGGAGGTGCCGTTCGAGAAATTGGTTGCCGAGCTGCAGCCGGAGCGCAGCCTGAGCCACTCGCCGCTCTTCCAGGTGATGTTCACGCTGCAGGACGCTGGGCCCGGGGGAGCCGCTCTTCCGGGGCTGCGCGTGGGCGGAGTGGGTGCGGAGCTCGCGAGCGCCCAGTTCGATCTCTCCCTGACGCTCGCGGCGACCCCCCAGGGGCTGCGCGGCGGACTGAACTACAGCACCGACCTCTTCGACCGCGGTACGATCGAGCGGATGCTCGGCCACCTGCAGCGGGTGCTGGAGCAGGCCGCGGCCCGGCCGGAGGCGCGGCTCTCGGAGCTGGACCTGCTCGGCGAGGCGGAGCGCCGGCTCGTGCTCCATGCGTGGAACGACACCGCGGCCGACTATCCGGCAGACCGGTGCATCCACGAGCTGTTCCAGGCGCAGGCGGCGCGCACGCCGCACGCGGTGGCCCTGCGCTTCGAGGGGGAGTCGCTCACGTACGCCGTGTTGAACGAGCGCGCCAACCGCCTTGCCCAACACCTGCGCGGCCATGGCGTGGGCCCCGAGGTGCCCGTGGGCGTGCTGATGGAGCGCAGCGTGGAGATGGTGGTCTCACTGCTGGCCGTGCTCAAGGCCGGGGGCGCGTACGTGCCGCTGGATCCGGGGCTGCCCGCCGAGCGGCTGGCGTACATGCTGGACGACAGCGCCGTGCCGCTGGTGCTGGTGCAGGCCGCCCTGCGCGAGGCCGTCCCTGCGCGTGAGGGCGTCGGGGTGCTGGCGGTTGACGCGCTGGCGGAGGAGGTCGCGGCCGAGAGCACGGAGAACCCGCCTGGCGGCCCCGGGCCGGACTCGCTGGCGTACGTCATCTACACCTCCGGCAGTACCGGCCGCCCCAAGGGCGTGATGAACACGCACCGGGGCGTGGTGAACCTGCTCTGGTCCATGCGCGGGACCGTGGCGATGGCGCCCGGGGACCGGTTGCTCGCCATCACCACCTTCGCCTTCGACATCTCGGTGCTCGAGCTCTTCCTGCCGCTGCTCTCGGGCGCGCGGGTGGAGATACTGGACCGCTTCGCGGCGTCCGACCCCGCCCGGCTGCGGGCGGCGGTCGGCGCGGGCGTTGGGACCGTGCTGCAGGCCACGCCCGCAACCTGGCGGCTCCTGCTCGACGCCGGCTGGGAGGGCGCGGAGAACCTCCGCGCGCTCAGCGGCGGCGAGGCGCTCCCCGGCGAACTCGCCGCCCGGCTGCGCGAGCGCGTGGGTGCGTTGTGGAACGTGTACGGGCCGACGGAAACCACCATCTGGTCGACGGCGCAGGAACTCGGCGCGGGAATGGACGGGGGCCGCGGGCACGTCTCCATCGGCGCGCCGGTGGCGAACACGCGCGTCTACGTGCTGGACCGGTACCTGGCCCCGGTGCCGGCGGGGGTCCCGGGCGAGCTGTACATCGGCGGGGCGGGGGTGGCGCGCGGCTACCTGGGGCGGCCGGGACTCTCGGCGGAGAGGTTCGTCCCCGACCCGTTCTCGGCCGAAAGCGGCGCGCGCCTGTACCGCACGGGAGATCGGGCGCGGTGGCGGCCGGACGGCACGCTGGAGTTCCTGGGCCGGAACGACCACCAGGTGAAGGTGCGCGGCTTCCGCATCGAGCTGGGCGAGATCGAGGCGGTGCTGCGCCAGCACGAGAGCGTCACCGACTGCGTGGTCGTGACGCGCGCGGACGTGCCGGGCGACCCGCGGCTGGTGGCGTACCTCGTCGCCGACGCTGAAGCCGAGGCGTTTCGCGAGCACCTGCGGCGCAGCCTGCCGGAGTACATGGTGCCGGCGGCGTTCGTCGGGCTGGATGCGCTGCCGCTGACCCCGAACGGCAAACTGGACCGCAAGGCGCTGCCGGCGCCGGAAGACGATGCGTACGCGCGGGGGAGTTACGAAGCACCGCTGGGGGAGGTGGAGGCGGCGCTGACCGAGATCTGGGCCGAGGTGCTCGCGGTGGAGCGGGTGGGGCGGTGGGACCACTTCTTCGAGTTGGGCGGGCACTCGCTCCTGGCGATCCGGCTGATCGAGCGGATGCGGCGCGCCGGGCTGTACATGGAAGTGCGGGCGCTGTTCACCACGCCAGTGCTGGCCGAGTTGGCCCTGGCCGTGGGGGGGGCATCTTCGGAGGTGGAGGTCCCCGCGAACGCAATCCCGCAGGGGGCCGCGTCCATCACGCCCGAGATGCTCCCGCTGGTGGAGCTCTCGCTGGCGGAGATCGAGCGGATCGTGGCGGGGGTGCCGGGCGGAGCCGCGAACGTGCAGGACATCTACCCGCTGGCCCCGCTGCAGGAAGGCATCCTATTCCACCACCAGATGTCGCAGGAGGGAGACCCGTACCTGCTGTCGAGCATGACCGAGTTCGACACCCGTGCGCGCCTGGAGCAGTACCTGGCGGCGCTGCAGGCGGTGATCGATCGCCACGACATCCTCCGCACAGCCATGGCGTGGGAGGAACTGCGCGACCCGGTGCAGGTCGTCTGGCGGCATGCGCCGCTGCCGGTGGAGGAGGTGCAGCTGGATGCGGAGACGAAGGGTGCGGCCGGGCAGCTGTGGCGGCGCTACGACCCCCGGCGATACCGGATGGACGTAGGGCGGGCGCCGCTGCTGCGGGCGTGCATCGCCGAGGACCGCGCCCGTGGCCGATGGATGCTGCTGATCCTTGCCCACCACCTGATGAGCGACCACGAGTCGCTGGAGGTGCTCAAGGACGAGATCTCGGCGCACCTGGCGGGCCGCGAGTCGGAGCTGCCGGTGCCGCAGCCGTTCCGCAACTACGTGGCGCAGGCGCGCCTGGGGGTGAGCCGGGAAGAGCACGAGCGGTTCTTCCGCGGGATGCTGCACGACGTGCAGGAGCCGACGGCGCCGTACGGGATGCTGGACGTGTGGGGGGAGGGACGTGGGATCGGGGAGGCGTCGCTTTCGGTCGCCCCCGATGTAAGCACGCAGCTGCGACGCCGCGCGCGGGCGCTGGGGGTGAGCGCGGCCAGCCTGTGCCACCTGGCGTGGGCGCAGGTGGTGGCGCGGCTGAGCGGCCGGCAGGACGTGGTCTTCGGGACGGTGCTCTTCGGCCGCATGCAGGGCGGGGAGGGGGCGGACCGGGTGATGGGCCCGCTGATCAACACGCTGCCGGTGCGGATCGGGGTCGGCAGGGAAGGGGTGGAGGCGGCGGTTCGTCGCACGCACGCGCTGATGGCGGACCTGCTGCGGCACGAGCACGCCTCGCTGGCGCTGGCGCAGCGCAGCAGCGGCGTGGCGGCACCGGCGCCGCTCTTCACCTCGCTGCTGAACTACCGCCACGGTGGCGCGAGGGGGCCTTCGAAGGAGGCGGGGCCGCGGAGCGAGGAAGGGAGGAACGTTCACGTACAGGAGCGGACGAACTACCCCGTGTCGCTCTCGGTGAACGACCTGGGGGAAAGGTTCTCGCTGTCGGCGCAGGTGGCGGCCCCGGCGGACGCGGAGCGGGTGTGCCGGATGATGCACACGGCCCTGGAGCGGCTGGTCGAGGCGCTGGAGGCCACTCCCGCGCGGGCGATCGGGAGCATCGACGTGCTGCCGGAGGCGGAGCGCCGCATCGTGGTGGAGGAGTGGAACCGCACGGACGCCGAGTATCGGCGGGACGTCTGCGTGCACGAGCTCTTCGAGGCCCAGGTGGAGCGCGCTCCCGACGCGGTGGCGCTGGTCTACGAGGACCAGGAGGTCTCGTACGCGGCGCTGAACGCGCGGGCGAACCGGCTGGCGCACCACCTTCGCGCGCTTGGCGTGGGGCCGGAGGCGCGGGTGGCGCTGTGCGTGGAGCGCGGCGTGGAGATGGTGGCCGCCGTGCTGGCGGTGCTCAAGGCCGGCGGGGCGTACGTGCCGCTGGACCCGGAGTATCCCCAGGAGCGGCTGGGCTACATGCTCAAGGACAGCGCGCCCGTCGTGCTGCTGGCGCAGGGCTCGCTCGCGGGACGGTTCGGCGCGTTGGACGTTCCCGTCGAGGTGCTCGATGGAGATGCGTCCCCCTGGACCGGCCAGCCGGACTCCAATCCCGGGCGCGGGGCGCTGACCCCGGACAACCTGGCGTACGTCATCTATACCTCCGGCTCCACGGGGCAGCCGAAGGGGGTGATGAACCGGCACCGTGGCGTCATCAACCTGCTGGCCTGGGGAGAGCGGCACTGGGAGTTCGGCGCCGGCGACGCGCTGCTGCAGCTGACGTCGTTCAGCTTCGACGTATCCGTACGCGACCTGTTCACGCCGCTGCTGGCGGGTGCCCGCCTGGTCCTGGTGCGGCCCGGTGGACAGCGGGAGGTGGACTACGTGGTGGACGTCGTCCGCCGCCAGGAGGTCAGCACCATGGCCCTCACGCCCTCCCAGATGCAGGCGTTCCTGGATCACCCGGAGCTGGAGCGCTGCTCCAGCCTGCGGCGGATCGTCATGGGCGGCGAGTCCATCCCCGCGGGGATGGTGGCGGAGCTCCGGGCCCGGCTGCCGGGCGCGCGGCTGTACCACGAGTACGGCCCCACGGAGGCGACCGTGACCTCGATGGCGCGCACCTGCGGCGCGGAGGGCGAGGCTTCGGGCGCTTCGATCGGCGGTCCGATCTCCAACACGCGTGTCTACCTGCTGGACGCGCGCGGGGAGCCGGTGCCGGTGGGGGTCGGCGGCGAGCTGTACGTGGGCGGCGCCGGGGTGGCGCGGGGGTACCTGGGCCGGCCGGCGCTGACGGCGCAGAAGTTCGTACCGGACCCGTTCGGCGCCGAGGCTGGCGCGCGGCTGTACCGGACGGGGGACCTGGGGCGCTGGCTGGCGGACGGGACCATCGAGTTCCTGGGCCGTGTGGACACCCAGGTGAAGGTGCGGGGCTACCGGATCGAGCCGGGCGAGATCGAGGCCCGCCTCCGGGAGCGCGAGGAGGTGAGCGAGGCGGTGGTGGCCGTGCACGAAGACCAGGCGGGGAACCGGCGCCTGGTGGCGTACGTGGTGGGCGACGCGGACGTGGGGGTTCTGCGCGAGCACCTGCGCCGGGAGCTGCCGGAGTACATGGTGCCGGCGGCGTTCGTCTCCCTGGAGCGGCTTCCGCTGACACCGAGCGGCAAGCTGGACCGCAAGGCGCTGCCGGCCCCGGAGCACGCCGCCGCCGGGGACCTGTACGTAGCGCCCCGGACGCCGACGGAAGAGGTGCTGGCGGGGATCTGGGCGGAGCTGCTGGGGCTGGAGAGGGTGGGGGTGGAGGAAAGCTTCTTCGACCTGGGCGGGCACTCGCTGCTGGCCACCCGGCTGGTGTCGCAGGTGCGCGCGGTGTTCAACATCGAGCTGCCGCTGCGGGCGCTGTTCGAGGCGCCCACGGTGGCGGAGCTGGCCCGCGCCGTGGCGGAACGAGGGGAGGCGGCCCTGGCCGGACCCGTGGCCGAGCCGGCGGCCGGCCCCGAGGCCAGCGCGCACCACCTGCTGGACATGATCGACGAGCTGTCGGAAGAAGAGCTGGACCGCCTCCTGGGCGCGCAATCCTGAGGAACCAGAGATCGGAATGACCGTCCCCCCCAAGGTTGCCGGCACGCTCTCGCGCAGCGAGAAGCAGGAGCTGCTGCGGAAGCTCCTCCTGGAGAAGGTCGGCCGGACGCGGACCGCGCCCACCTCCTTCGCGCAGGAGCGGCTGTGGTTCATCGACCGGCTGGAGCCGGGAAGCACCGCCTACAACCGGCCCGTGGCATGGCGCCTGGGCGGTGCGCTGCACGCGGCGGCGCTGGAGCGCGCACTGGGCGAGATCGTCCGCAGGCACGAGGCGCTGCGGACGGTGTTCGCCGAGGCGGACGGCTCGCCGGTGCAGGTGATCGCCCCCTTCGGCGGGTTCTCCCTGCCGGTGGAGGACCTGTCGGCGCTGGGCGAGGCAGACCGCGAGGCCGCGGCCCGCCGACGTGCCGCGGAGGAGGCGGCACGGCCGTTCGATCTCGCCGCGTGACCGCTCTTCCGCGCGGTGCTGCTGCGTCTGGACGCGGAAGACCACCTGCTGCTGGTCTCCATGCACCACATCGTCAGCGACGGGTGGAGCATGGGGGTGCTGCTGCGCGAGCTGTCGGCGTTGTACGAGGCGTACCGCGACGGGCGCGAGTCGCCGCTGCCGAACCTGCCGGTGCAGTACGCCGATTACGCCACCTGGCAGCGCGAGCAGCTGGCGGGCGAGGCGCTCGACCGGCAGCTGGCGTACTGGCGGGAGCGGCTGGCGGGCGCGCCGGAGCTGCTGGAGCTGCCGACGGACCACCCGCGCCCGCCGGTGCAGACGTACCGGGGCGCGTCGGTGCCGGTGGAGCTTTCCCCGGAGCTGCTGGAGCGGCTGCAGGCGCTGGGGCGCGGCGAGGGCGCGACGCTGTACATGGTTGCGCTGGCTGCCTTCCAGGTGCTGCTGGGCAAGTACGGCGCGGGCGATGACGTGGTGGTGGGAAGCCCCATCGCCGGGCGCACCCGTGGCGAGGTGGAGGGGCTGATCGGCTTCTTCGTCAACACGCTGGTGCTGCGCACCGACCTTTCGGGAGATCCGTCGTTCCGCGAGACCCTGCGGCGGGTGCGGGAGGTGACGCTGGGCGCGTATGCGCACCAGGACCTGCCGTTCGAGAAGCTGGTGGTGGAGCTGCAGCCGGAGCGCAGCTTGAGCCACTCGCCGATCTTCCAGGTGATGTTCGCCCTGCAGACCGGCGGCGGGGGAGGCGCCGGGGGAGGCGGTCTCGCGGGCCTGAAGATGAGTGGAGTTGGTACCGCCATGGAGGCCGCCAACTTCGATCTTTCCCTGGAGCTCGCGGCCACCCCCCGGGGCCTTCGTGGGGCGCTGAACTACGCCACGGACCTCTTCGAGCGCGGCACGGCCGAGCGGATGGTCGGCCACCTGGAGCGGATGCTGGAGCAGGTCGCCGCCGACGCGGACGTGCGGCTTTCGCGCCTGGACCTGCTCGGAGACGCGGAGCGCGCGCTGGTGGTGGAGGAGTGGAACCGGACGGCGGCAGAGGTTCCGGCGGACCGCTGCATCCACCAGCTGTTCGAGGCGCAGGCGGCGCGCACGCCGGGCGCGGTGGCCGTGCGCTTCGAGGAGGCGACGCTCACCTACGCTGAGCTGAACGCCCGCGCCAACCAGCTCGCCCACTCCCTCCGTCGGCGTGGCGTGGGCCCCGAGGTGCGGGTAGGCGTGCTGATGGAGCGGAGCCTGGAGATGGTGGTCTCCCTCCTCGCCGTGCTCAAGGCCGGAGGCGCCTACGTGCCGCTGGATCCGGGGCTCCCCGCCGAGCGGCTGGCATACATGGTGGAGGATAGCGGCGTGCCGCTGGTGCTGGCGCAGGCTGCCCTGCGCGAGGCGGTCCCCGCGCGCGAAGCCGTCGCCGTGCTGGCGGTGGACGCGGTGGCCGAGGAGATCGCGGCCGAGAGTGGGGAGAACCTGGAGAGCGGCGTGGGGCCGGATTCGCTGGCGTACGTCATCTACACCTCCGGCTCCACCGGCCGCCCCAAGGGGGTGATGAACCAGCACCGGGGCGTCGTGAACCGGCTGGTGTGGATGCAGGCGCAGTTCAGCATCGGCCGGGACGACGTGGTGCTGCAGAAGACGCCGTTCGGCTTCGACGTTTCGGTGTGGGAGTTCTTCTGGCCGCTGCAGCAGGGCGCGCGGCTGGTGATGGCGCGCCCCGACGGGCACCGCGATCCCGCCTACCTGCGGGACATCATCGAGCGGGAGGGCGTGACCGCGCTGCACTTCGTCCCCTCCATGCTGCAGCCGTTCGTCGACGCGGTGGAGGCGGGCCGCTGCGGCTCGCTCCGCCACGTGGTCTGCAGCGGTGAGGCGCTCCCCGCTGCGCTGGTGCGGCGCTTCTACGACCGGTTTGCCGGCGCCGTGGAGCTCACCAACCTCTACGGCCCGACGGAAGCGGCCGTGGACGTGAGCTGCTGGACCTGCCCGCGCGAGGACGCCGCCGACGTGGTGCCGATCGGGCGTCCCGTCTGGAACACCTCGCTCTTCGTGCTGGACGCGGCGCTCGAGCCCGTTCCCGTGGGTGTGCCCGGCGAGCTGTTCATCGGCGGGGTGCAGGTGGCGCGCGGCTACCAGGGACGCGCGGCGATGACCGCGGAGCGCTTCGTTCCCGATCCGTTCTCGGCGCAAGGCGGCGCACGGCTGTATCGGACGGGTGACCGTGCGCGGTGGCGGGCGGACGGCGCCATCGAGTACCTGGGGCGGCTCGACTTCCAGGTGAAGGTGCGCGGCTTCCGCATCGAGCTGGGCGAGATCGAGTCCGTTCTGCGAAGCCATGAGACCGTCACCGACTGCGTCGTCGCGGCGCGCGCGGATGTCGCGGGTGAGACGCGGCTGGTCGCGTACGTCGTGGGCGATGCGGAGGCGGAGGCGCTGCGCGCGCACGTGCGGCGAAGCCTGCCGGAGTACATGGTGCCGTCCGCCTTCGTCCTGCTGGACGCGCTCCCGCTGACGCCCAACGGCAAGCTGGACCGCAAGGCGCTGCCGGCGCCGGAGCTCGCGTCGGCGGAGGAGCTGTACGTCGCGCCGCGGAACCCGGCCGAGGAAGTGCTGGCGGGGATCTGGGCAGAGGTGCTGCGCCTGGAGCGAGTGGGGGTGCGGGAGAACTTCTTCGAGTTGGGGGGCCATTCCCTGCTGGGCACCCGCGTGGTGTCGCGCATCCGCGAGGTGTTCGCCGTGGAGCTGCCGCTGCGCGCGCTCTTCGAAGGGCCCACGGTGGCGGAGCTGGCGGGGCGCGTGGAGGAGATGCGCCGCGCGGGGGTGCCGGTGCTGCCGCCCGTGGTGCCGACTGAGCGCACGGGTGGGCTGCCCCTGTCCTTTGCGCAGGAGCGGCTCTGGTTCATCGACCGGCTGGAGCCGGAGAGCGCCACCTACAACATTCCCACCGCGATGCGCCTGGCGGGCGCGCTGGACGCGGCGGCGCTGGAGCGCACGCTGGGCGAGATCGTCCGGCGACACGAGGCCCTGCGGACGGTTTTCGCCGAGGTGGACGGCTCGCCGGTGCAGGTGGTCACGCCCTTCGGCGGGTTCGCCCTGCCGGTGGAGGACCTGTCGGCACTGGATGAGGCGGAGCGCGAGGCGGCGGTAGCGCGCCGGGCCAGCGAGGAAGCGGCACGGCCGTTCGACCTGGCCGCGGGACCGCTCTTTCGCGCGGCGCTCCTGCGGATCGGCGCCGAAGACCACGTGCTGCTCATCTCCATGCACCACGTGGTCAGCGACGCGTGGAGCCTGGGGGTGCTCTTCCGGGAGCTGTCGGCGCTGTACGCGGCGTACCGCGAGGGACGCGAGTCGCCGCTCCCCGAGCTGGCGGTGCAGTACGCCGACTACGCGGTGTGGCAGCGCGAGCAGTTGACGGGCGAGGTATTGGACCGGCAGCTGGCGTACTGGCGTGAGCGGCTGGCGGGCGCGCCGGAGCTGCTGGAGCTGCCCACGGACCATCCCCGCCCGGCCGTGCAGACGAGCCGGGGCGCGTCGGTGCCGGTGGAGTTTTCGCCGGAGCTGCTGGACCGTCTCCAGGCGCTGGGGCGGAGCGAGGGCGCCACGCTGTACATGGTTGCGCTCTCTGCCTTCCAGGTGCTGCTGGGCACCTACGCCGGCAGCGACGACGTGGTGGTGGGGAGCCCCATCGCCGGGCGCGGGCGCCGCGAGGTAGAGGAGCTGATCGGTTTCTTCATCAACACCCTGGTGCTGCGGACGGACCTGTCCGGCGACCCGAGCTTCCGCGCAACCCTGCGGCGGGTGCGGGAAGCGACGCTGGGTGCGTATGCGCACCAGGAGGTGCCCTTCGAGAAGCTGGTGGCGGAGCTGAGCCCGGAGCGGTCCCTGAGCCACTCGCCTCTCTTCCAGGTGATGTTCACCCTGCAGAACGCCGGGGGCGAAGGAGGCGCGCTTCCGGGGCTGAAGGCGGGCGGCGTCGGTGCCGAGATGGAGGTCGCCAAGTTCGACCTGTCGCTGACGCTCGC
>NZ_DATBNB010000236.1 GCF_036554565.1 Longimicrobium sp.
GTGGTCGGTGGCGAACCACGACAGCGCCAGGTTCCCCAGCACGCCGAAGGGCACCAGGAACATGGCCATCCGCAGCACCCGGTCCAGGTGCTTCGAGAGCTTGCCGGGTTCGTTTGCGGGCGCTGCCGTGGGCGTCATGGGCGACGGGGCGAACGGTGAGTGTCGATCACTCGGGCGTAGCTTTCCAGCAGGCGGCCGTTGATGGCGGCCCAGTCGCGCTCGGCGGCGGCGGCGCGGGCCTGTGCGCCCATCCGCGCGCGGCCTTCCGGGTCGCGCAGCAGCTTCTCTACCGCCATCGCCAGGTCTTCCGGGTCGTTGGGGCGGGCGATGAACCCCGTGCGGCCGGGCTGCACCAGGTCTGGCGGGCCGCCGCGGTTCACCACCACGGTGGGCAGCCCCGAGGCCTGCGCCTCCACCACCACGTTGCCGAACGTTTCGGTGGTGGATGGAAAGACGAACGCATCGCCCGAGGCGTACCACCGGGCCAGCCCCTCGCCCGACTGGTGCCCCGCGAAGAAGGCGTCGGGCAGGTCGCGCTCCAGCTCGCCGCGCATGGGCCCATCCCCTACGAGCACCAGCCGGTAGTTGTTTCCACGCTGCCGCAGGATGCGGTCCATCCGCACCAGGTCGGCCATGTCCTTTTCCTTCACCAGCCGGCTGACCATCAGCACGATGGGCATCTCGCCCTCCGCGCCCGCCTGCCGGCGCAGCTCCGGGTCGCGGTGGCCGGGGGAGAAACGGGCCAGGTCGATGCCGCGCGACCACAGCTCCGTGTTCCCGATCCCCTGTTCCGCCAGCTCGGCGATGATGCTGTGCGACGGTGCGTACACCTTTCGGTCGCGACCGTAGAAGCGCCGCAGCATCCGCCACCCGAACGGCTCCAGCGCGGGAACGCCGTAGTAGCGGAAGTACGAGACGAAGTGCGTGTGAAAGCTGCTGACCGTGGGCACGCCGTTCCTTTCGGCCCACGTCTGGGCCCGCCGCGCCATGGGCGTGGGGCTCACCAGGTGAACCAGGTCCGGGGCCCACGCCTTGAGCTCGCGCGCGATCCCCCGGCCCAGCGGCAGCGACACGCGGTAGTCGGGGTACAGGGGAAAGCGGACGAACTTCACCGGCCTCACCCGCCCGCTCCACGACACCTCGGGCCCGGGCACGAAGGGCGAGTAGACGCGGAACTCCACGCCCTGGCGCTCCAGGAACCCGAACAGCTGCGCCAGCGTCCGCGACACGCCGTCTACGTGGGGGAGCAGGCTTTCGGTGAAGTACACCACCCTCATCGGGCGGCGGCCCGGCACGCTGGATTCGGTCGGCTGCACGGCTGGCTGAACGGGTTGTGGCGGGTACGCCTCGCCAATGTAGGGCGCCGGCGCCGCCGCAGACAGGTTGACGGTGGACGCGGGGAAGGGCACACCCGGAATCCGCCGTCGCTTGACATCATCCCCGCGCGCCCTACATTCACCGGATCCCAACCCTGCCCGCCATTCCGCGCACCCGCCCCCGCTCTTGCGGCGGGGTGCACTTCCGGCGGGCGCAACCCCGGCCGCGTCCGCGCCGCCGGACGTTCCCGATTTGGCAGAGAGGATTCGATGTCCGACGAGCGCGAAGATACGACCATCTACACCGCCGTGATGAACCACGAGGAGCAGTACTCCATCTGGCCGGCGGACCGCGAGCTGCCGGCGGGATGGACCGCCGTGGGCACGCCGGGGCTCAAGCCCCAGGTGCTGGCCTGGATCGAAGAGGTGTGGACCGACATGCGCCCCAAGAGCCTCCGCGACAAGATGGCCGAAGCCGGCCTCGGCTGAGCCTTCACGGGACCCGAACGAGCGAGGCCCCTTCCCCCGGAACCACGGGGAAGGGGCCTCGCTCGTCGCGGCACAGGGCCCGGTCAGCCCTTGGCGCGCCCGCCGCTCTTTGCCGCCGTCTTCCGCGCGGAGCCGGACTTCGCTCCGCCGGACGCCGACTTGCTGGCCGACTTCGAGGCCGTCTTGCTGGCCGTCTTGCTGGCCGTCTTCGCTCCGCCGGAGGCCGACTTGGCCGCGCCGCCCTTGCCGGAGGCCGACTTCGCCCCGGTTTCGGCCGCCTTGCCGTTTCCCCTGGCGCTGCCCTTCGCCGCCGTCTTGCCGGCGGCCTTGGCCCCGGACGAACGGCCGCGCTTCGGCGCCTCTTCCTCTTCGCCTTCCTCGCCCTCTTCCATCGTGGCCGAGATCAGCTTCAACGACCGGACCGCGCTGCGCTCGATGAAGGAAGCCATGGCCTCTTCCTCGCGCAGGCTTTCCGTGAGCAGCGCCACGCACTCGTTCTCACCCAGGGCCTGGGCCAGGGCGATGGCCGAGCGATAGCCGGCGATCTCGTAGTGCTCCACGCGCAGGCCGTTGCCCAGGTCGAACGCTTCCAGCATGGGCGCGGACGGCTCTTCTTCGCGAACGAAGGAGTCGTGCTCCTCCTTGAGGCCGATGGCGGCGTGGCACTTTTCCGCTACGGCCTCTTCGCCGATCACCTCGAAGGCGCGCTTGAGCCGCTCGATCTGCTCGTACGTCTCCGTCAGGTGCTCGTCCAGCCGCTCCTTCATCTTGGGGTTGCTGCTTTCCCTGTTCATGGCGCCGAGCATCCGAAGGATCTTCTGCTCGGCGTAGAGCATGTCGCCCAGTTCGTGCTTCAGCAGCTCCTTCAATTCCGTCGCGGGCATGGCGTGCGCCTCCGGGGTGATTGGAAATCAGGTCAAACGTGACGGCGGCGGCCCACCACCAGCCGGTACAGGAACAGCAGGATCAGGGCACCCACTACGGACCCGATCAGGCCCACCTGGTTGTCACGCCCGCCGAACAGCATGCCGCCCACCAGCGAGCCGGCGATGCCCAGCAGGATGGTGACGATGATGCCGCCCGGGTCTTTCCCCGGCATGATGAGCTTGGCGATGGCGCCGGCGATCAGGCCGATCAGGATCATCCACAAGAATGACATGAGCCCCTCCCCCTCTGATTTCGTGTACCCCGGCGGCTCCCCCTGGACCCGCCGTCGGGCGCCGCTCAACGCAGACTCCGTGCCCAATCGGGCAGTCGCCGCCAAATTGTTCCCGGCCTTGTGCTTCCTTGGCCGTAATCCTATTCGTCGTGGCGGATGGAGCCGCGGTTGCGCTTGGTCTGGGAGCGCTGCTTCTTGTCCTGCAGCCGCGCCTCCCTGGCCGCGCGGGGAATGCGCGTCTTCCGGCGCGGCTTGGGGACCACCAGCGCCTGGCGGACGAGCTCCACGAACCGCCCGGTGACCAGCTCCTTGTTCTGGTGCTGGCTTCGCTCGTCGCTGGCGGCCAGCAGCAGCACGCCCTCCCCGCTGATGCGGTTCGCCAGCTTTTCGAGGATGCGCGCCCGCTGCTCCTCCGTCAGGCTGGGCGACGCGCCGACGTCCCAGGTAAGCTCCACGCGGCTTGACGAGGTGTTCACGTGCTGGCCGCCGGGCCCGCCCGACCGCGTGGCCTTGTAGCCCAGCTCCGCGCGCGGAATCCACAGCGAGTCGTTGATCTGCAGGACGGTTTCTTCGTTCATCCCCTGGTGCTTCCCGGATTTGGTTCTGGCGGCCGGCGGCGTTGCCGGGCGTGCGGCGCGGCCACAATCTACTCCGTTCGTGACGGCGGGCACGCCTCTGGCAAAGCCCCTGCCGCCCTGACCCGAACCCGAGAGGAGAACGCCGGAATGCCGCAGCCCACCGCGTCCCAGACGAGCGCCCGCACGCCGCGCCACTACCACCTGATCGGCATCGGCGGGACGGCCATGGCGTCGCTGGCCGGACTGCTGCGTTCCGCCGGGCACCGCGTGACCGGCTCCGACGAGAACGTGTACGAGCCCATGGCCACCCAGCTCCGCGGCCTGGGCATCGACTACGCCGAGGGATACTCGCCCGCCAACCTGGACGTGAACCCCGACATCGTGGTCGTGGGCAACGCCATCTCGCGCGGCAACCCCGAGCTGGAGGCGGTGCTGGAGCGGCGGCTTCACTACACGGCCGCGGCGGTGGTCATCAAGGACGAGTTCCTGCGCGGCAAGCACGTGCTGGCCGTGGCGGGAACGCACGGAAAGACCACGACCACGTCGCTGCTGGCGTGGATCCTGGAGTCGGCCGGCCTCAACCCGTCGTTCCTCATCGGCGGCATCGCCGAGAACTTCGGCACCTCGTTCCGGCTGACGGACTCCGAGTTCTTCGCCATCGAAAGCGACGAGTACGATACGGCGTACTTCGACAAGGGCCCCAAGATGTGGCACTACCTGCCCGTCACGGCCATCGTCAACAACATCGAGTTCGACCACGCCGACATCTACCGCGACGAAATCGCCTACAACTTCGCCTTTTCGCGGTTCATCAACCTGGTGCCCCGCAACGGCGCGCTGGTGGCGGGATGGGACTCGCCGCTGGTGCGCGAGCTGGCCCCGGCGTCGCACGCGCCCGTCGAGTCGTTCGGCTACGGCGACGACTCCGGCGGGGCGGACGGGCACCCGCGGTGGACGGCGCGCGACGTGTCGTTCGGCGAGGAGGGCACGCGCTTCACGGTGCTGCACGACGGGCGGGAGTGGGGGGAAGTCCGCACGCCGCTCACCGGCGCCTTTAACGTCCGCAACTGCCTGGCGGTGATCGCCGCGGCCGAGTCCGTCGGCGCGAATCGCGAGGGCGTGCTGGAGGGGCTGCGCACCTTCGCCAGCGTCAAGCGGCGCATGGAGGTGCGCGGCGAGGTGCGCGGGGTAACCGTGATCGACGATTTCGCGCACCACCCCACGGCCGTGCGAGAAACGATCGACGCGGTGCGGCAGCGCTACCCGGGTCGGCCGATCGTGGCCGTGTTCGAGCCGCGCAGCTACACGGCGCAGCGCCGCGAATTCCAGGAGGCGTACCGCCTGTCGTTCGCCGGGGCCGACCGGGTGGTGCTGGCGGGGCTCTTCCACCCCGAGCGCTACACGGCGGAAACGGCGATGAACCCGCACGAGCTGGTCGACGCCTGGCGCGCGGAGGGCAAGACGGCCGACTTCATCCCGGAGCCGGACGACATCGTGGCTCGCCTGGCGCCCGAGTTCAAGGGCGGGGAAGTGGTGCTGGTGATGTCGAACGGCGGCTTCGGCGGCATCCACGGCAAGCTGCTGGACGCGCTGGGCTCGTAGAGCGTCGCCTCGAGAAAGACGCACGGAGCCCGCCGCTGTCATCCCGACGGAGCGGCCAAGCCGAACCCGCGGCCGCCCCGCCGACAGCAGCGACCGAGGGATCCGCCACACACCGCGCGTGACGCCAGAGAGCCGCGGCTGCGCCGAAGCCAAGCCCTCGTCATCAGACGAGACAGGGCTCTGCGTTGGGCGGGCCCCGAGGATGATCCGGCGAGTGTGTGGCGGATCCCTCAGTCGCTGCGTACCTCGTTGTGCGGGCAGGTGAGGCGGG
>NZ_DATBNB010000237.1 GCF_036554565.1 Longimicrobium sp.
GCCTCCATCTTCTGCGCCTGGCGAAGCTGGTCGGCCAGGCGCATGCGTTCCGTCACGTCGCGGCTGGCGGCCAGCACGTGCGGCATCCCCCGGTAGTGCACCAGCGAGCCCGACGCCTCCAGCCAGCGCCAGCCGCCGTCCGGGGCGGCATGGCGATAGGTGGTCAGCGTCCGTTCCCCTTCCAGCGAGCGGCGCACCGCATCCTGCACGGCGGGAAGGTCGTCCGGATGCACGCCCGCGAACGGCTCGCCGGGTACCCCGCCCAAAATGCGCAGGGCCGAGGGGCTGATGTACGCCCGGCGGCCATCCACGTCGTGAAGGGTGATCAGGTCGCTGGTGTTCTCGGCCAGCACCCGGTGCAGCTCCTCGCTGTCGCGCAGCGCCGCGCTGGCCTTGGCCAGCTGCTCCGTCCGCGTCTGCACGCGCCGCTCGAGCTCGGCGTTCAGCCGCTGGATCTCGGCCTTGGCGGCGACGAGCTCCATCGATTCCATCATCTCCCACTCGCCGAACCGCCGGGCGATGGTGAAATCGTGGGTGGCCGCGAGGTCGAAGATTTCGCTTCCCGTGCATCCGCTCAGCGGATAGGTGCAGAGCAGGAGCAGCCGCTTCCCGGCGAGCTCCTGGTCGATCAGCTCTTCGAACGCGGCGAACGCCTCGCGCGTGCTGCGGGTGAGCCAGGCCTCGTCGGCGTGCACCCGCAGCCCCGCGTGGCCCCGCGCCAGCGCGCGCTCCACCCGGGCCAGCAGGCCGGCGATCACGCGGTCGGCGTCGAAGCCGCCGTGGTGAAGGAACACGTCCTCGCAGGAGACGATCTGCAGCGCGCCGGTGTTCATGTGCACGTCCACGCCGGGAAGCGCCTGCTTCAGCGCTTCCCTGGCCGTCTCGACGTCTTCGGACGTCACCCACACGCACTGCTCGTCATCTTCCAGCCCCGCCCGAAAGTACGGAACGGCGATGTCGAGCATGTCGGAGCGCGTTTCGTAGAAGCTGCAGAAGTGCGTACCCCACGGCATGTCGCCGATCGCGTGGATGCCGGACCTCCGGGGCACCTCGTCCGTGGCGGATTCCGCGACCTGCTCCGTCGGTGTCATCGAGCTCCCCATCGGCTGGCGATCGTGGGCCTGCCAGAATCGCTGCATGTTGTAGACCGATTGGGAGCAGTTCGCGAAGAGCGTCGGGTGCCGGTTCGCGGATGCTCCCGCTCCGCCATTCTACGCGCGTTCCCCCGGCACGGTGCTCTCCGCGGCGGACCCGCGGCTCTCTGGCCGCGGGTCCGGCGCAGGGACATCTTTGTTGCTGTTTCCGTCCACCCTCGCCGCTTCCGGACGTCCATGACCCCGCTCGCGCGACTGCTCGTCCTCGCCCTGGCCGCGCTGCTGGCCGGCTGCGCCACGGTCCCCGCTCCCCCGCCGGAGCGCGCGGTGACGGTGCTGGTCTACAACATCCACGCGGGCAAGGATACCGCCGAGGGCGAGAACCTGCCGCGCGTCGCGGAACTGGTTCGCGGCACGGGGGCGGACCTGGTGCTGCTCCAGGAGGTGGACCGCAACACGCAGCGGTCCGGCCCCGTCGACCAGCCGGCCGTGCTGGCGCGGCTCACCGGTTACTCGGTGGCGTTCGGGCGCACGATCGGCTTCCAGGGGGGTGACTACGGGGTGGCCCTGCTTTCCCGCTGGCCCATTCGGCGAGACACGCTGGTCCCCCTGCTGGTCACGGCCCCGCCGGGGCGCACGACGGGAAATCGGGAGCAGCGAGGGGTGCTGGTGGCGGTGGTGGATGCGCCGGGCGGGCCGATCACCGTGCTCAACACGCACCTGGACCACACGGGCGACGACGTCTGGCGGATGCAGGAGATCGCCACCGTGCTGCAGGTTTCTCGGACGGGGGTGGAGCCCGGGATCCCGGTGCTGATCGGCGGAGACCTGAATGCGCGCCCGGAGAGCGCGGTGCACGAGCAGCTGCGCGGGGCGGGGTTCCGCGATGCATGGGAGGGATGCGGGGAAGGGGATGCGATGACCTTTCCCGCCAGCGCGCCGGATCGCAGGATCGACTACCTCTACGTCAACGGCGCCATCCGCTGCGAGAGCGCGCAGGTGCTGGCCAGCGACACGTCGGATCACCGGCCGCTCGTCTTCCGGCTGCGGCTGCGCTGATCCGGCGTCCGCCGGAGGCGTGGCGGCCGACGCGACCGGTCGACGGATTCACAGGTAGCTGAACCACCACTCCGTCCGCCGCTGCTTGACCCCCGCGTACCAGCGGCAGAGCGGATAGGTGAGCGCCACGCCGGCGGCCCAGGCCAGGTAGGTGACGCCCAGCCCGAACCCGGCGCCGGGCTGCGGCGGCGTGCCGCCGGGAAACCCGAACAGGTGCGCCGTGGGCCTGCCGGCCGCCAGCGACAGCCCCAGCCCCATGGCGTGCGCCACGAACCACTGCAGCACGTAGAAGAAGAGGGGAACGCGGCCGAACGTCACCAGTACCCGGCCGACGCGGCCGCGGGGCACGCGCTCCAGCCACGCCAGCGCGAGCAGCGCCGGCCCCAGCGTCATCAGCACGAAAAGCAGCGACGGCGGATACTTGTTCGTGTTCAGGAAGGAGAGGACGGTGAACGCCGCGTCCTTCTGCGCGGTGAACGGGGACGGATTGCCGTACACGTTCGTGGCGCGCAGCAGCACGAATCCCACGACCATCGCCAGCCCGAGCCGGGCGAGAAAGCGCTGCCGCCGCGCCGGCTCCCACCCGTACACGCCACCGAGTGCGTACCCCGCCAGCATCACGCCCAGCCAGGGGAGCAGGGGATACGCAACCAGCGCCGGCGCGCCGAACAGCAGGATGAAGCCGGGCTGGTGAAGCACCATCCACAGCGTGCCGAGCGCATCGGGGCCCGGCGTGCCCGGGCCGCCCCAGCCCTGCACCACGATGGGATCCGCCAGGTTGTGCAGCGCGATGATCGCCACGCCCACCGCGCCGGCCGCCGCGACGGGCAGGTGGACGAACGCGGCGAGCACGATCATCGAAACGCCGATCGCGCAGATCACCTGCAGCATCCCCGGGAACGCGCCGTAGTCCAGGTCGAACGCGATCCCCAGGCGCACGATGGTGAACTCGAGCACCACCAGCCAGAAACCGCGCGAGATCAGAAACCGGGAAAGCTCCGCCTTCGACTTTCCGCGCCGCAGCTGCAGCGCCACGCTCGTCCCCGCCAGCAGGACGAAGATGGGCGCGCAGAAGTGCGTCACCCAGCGGGTGAAGAAGAGCGCGACGGTGGTGCGGTCCAGGTTCGCCGCGTCGAACAGCGGCGCGTCGCGGTGAACGAACTCGCGCGTATGGTCCAGCAGCATCAGCACCATCACCAGCCCGCGCAGCACGTCCAGCGCATCCACCCGCTTCTTTGGGAGGGCGACGGGTCCGTGCGCCGGATCGGCGGAGGGCGGGGCCGAAGCGCGGGTGGTCTGCATGATGAACCAGGTGTGGCGGGGGATGATGATGCGCGGCTACGATCCGCTCACTGCCGTAGCGCGGGTTGTAAGTCCCTGCGCTTGCAGCCAGAAGTAGAACACGTCTACCCAGTGGTCGCTGCTCGTCCCCTGCTTGCGCGTGCCGAAGCCGTGGCCGCCCGTGGCGAACACGTGCACCTCGGGCTGAATGCCCGCGGCGAGAAGGGCATCGTGAAAGCGGACCACGCGCCCTCGCGACACGCGGTCGTCCTGCGCCCACGCGAGGAAGGTGGGCGGCAGCCGGGCGGGGATCGCGGGGATCACGCCCAGCGGACCCCCGTAGATCATCGCCGCGAAGCTGGGGCGCGCCGCGCTGTCCGCCTGCAGCAGCGCCCCGCTGGTGACCATCGCCCCGGCGGAAAAGCCGATCATCCCCACGCGGTCGGGAGCGATTCCCCACTCGGACGCGTGCCGCCGCACCACGCGCAGCGCCTGGATTCCATCCGCGATGCCGTATCGCCCCGCGGTGTCCATGTCCATCTGCGGAATGCCCTCGCCCTTCTGCTCCACCGTGCGGTACTTGAGCACGAACGCGGCGATCCCCCGCTGCTGGAGCCAGCGCGCCAGGTCCGCACCCTCCAGGCTGACGGTGAGCGCGATGAACGCGCCGCCCGGCGCGATGATTACCGCCGTCCCCGTCGCATTCGAGGAGTCCGGAAGGAACGCCGTCAGGGTGGGGGTAACCACGTTCTGGATCACCGTGCCGACCGGCGTATCCTCGTACACCTTTTCCTGGTGCGTCCAGTTTTCCGAGCCGGGCGCGACGCCGGGCCAGAGGTTCACCACCTGCGCGTGCGCCTCACCCAGCGTGAGGAGAACGGCCGCCGCGCTGATCAAGATCGTCCTGAACATGATCTTCCTTCGATGTGTGGCTTTGGGGATGCGGAGCAGGGCCGCCGGTTACGCCTGTGCGCCCGCTCCGGAACCGCTGGAGAGCGCGGGAAGGTAGCGCTCGCGGAGGATGGCGCCGTGGTGAAGCTCGTGCCCGGCGATGATCCACGCCAGTGCGCGCACCGAGCATTCCGCGCCGCTGGCGATCCCGCGGCGGGCGAGCGCTTCGGCGGACAGCGGGCGGAACAGCGCGATCGTGGCGAGGCGCACGTGCTCCAACTCGTCCGCCAGGTCCGCGAGAGTGCGGGCGTCGGACTCCGCGCCCGCGACGAACTGGTCCTGGTCCATCGACGGCAGCGGTGCCGCGTCGCCCCGCGCGAAGTGGAGCGCGCGATACGCCATCACCCGCTCCGTGTCTATCACGTGCCCCAGGACCTGGCGGATGCTCCACTTCCCGGGAAGATATCGATATCCGCCATCCGCCTCGTCCATGCCTCGCATCCAAGCCAGCGTGCCGGCCAGCTGGGCTCTGAGTGTGAGTAGCACGTCGCCGTGAGGGACGAGGTCCACGTAGCGGCTGAAATAAGGGGGATGCTCGGATGCATCGGGGCGCGAAATCATGGGCGGCGTGCGGGTGGGGGTGCTTGCATCCAACGGTTGCTGCTTTCATAATAGGCGAGAACGGTCCGGCGGGAAGAGCCGTTATCCATGTATCGGCAGGACCAATATTGGAGAGGGCGGCGTGCCGAAGAAGCCCGGCGGAGTGGGACTGGAGGTGCTGGAGCTTCAGCGGGACGGTCCGCCGCTCAACCTGCAGATCTACCGCTCCCTTCGTGGCGCAATCCTCGCCCGCCGCCTGGCGCCAGGGGTGCGACTCCCGTCCACGCGGTCGCTCGCCGCGGACCTGGCGGTGTCGCGAAACACGGTGGAAGAGGCGTTCTCGCGCCTCCGCGCCGAGGGGTTCATCGAGCGGCGCACGGGCGACGGCACCTACGTCGCCATCATCGACCGGGTGCTGCAGCCCGAACCGTCGGCACGGGCTGCGTCTCCCTCCGCGACACGGCGTCTCGCCGCCCGGGCCGGAGTCTTCAACCCGTCGTCGTTTTCGGCGGACCCTAGCGTGCCGCGCGCGTTCTCCGGCGGATCGGCCGCGGTGGAAGCCTTTCCGCTGGACATCTGGCGCGGACTCGTTTCCCGCGGGATGCGGCGGCTGGGGCGGCGCAGCCTTGGCTACGGCGATCCGGCGGGATACGGGCCGCTGCGCGAGGCGATCGCATCGTACGTGGCCACGTCGCGTGGCGTGATGTGCGCGCAGGACCAGGTGATCGTCCTCACCAGCTCGCAGCAGGCGCTGGACGTGGCCATCCGCGTGCTTACGGATCCCGGCGACGCAGTGTGGCTGGAAGAGCCGGGCTATCCCGGGGCGCGGGCCGCGTTCACCCTCAACGGCGCGCGCATCGTTCCGGTGCCGGTGGATGGCGACGGGCTGCAGGTGAGCGAGGGCGTGCGTGCCGCCCCCGACGCGCGGCTGGCCTACGTGACGCCCTCGCACCAGTATCCGCTGGGCGTAACGATGAGCCTGGAACGGCGGCTGGAGCTGCTGGACTGGGCACGGGGGGCCGGCGCCTGGATCATCGAGGACGACTACGACGGCGAGTTCCGCTTCGACGGACGCTCCCCGGCGGCAATCCAGGGGATCGATCAGGACGCGCGGGTGGTCTACACGGGCACCTTCAGCAAGGTGCTGTTTCCGTCCATCCGCCTGGCCTACGCCGTCGTTCCCGCGGACCTGGTGGCGCCCTTCACCATTGCTCGCGGGCTGCTGGATGGGCACACGGCGCTCCTTCACCAGGTGGCACTGGCGGAGTTCTTTGCCGAGGGGCACTTCGGCGTGCACGTCCGCCGGCTGCGCGGCCTGTACCGGGAGCGGCGGGACGTGCTGGTGGATGAGGTGAACCGCACGCTGGCGGGAAGGATGCACCTCGGTCCCGCCGATGGCGGGATGCATGTGGTGGGATACCTGGCGGATACGGCAGACGACGTCCTCGCGACCGCCCGTGCCGCGGAGCAAGGCGTGGACGTGCACCCGCTCGCCCGCTACTACATCGGCCCTCCCGCGGCGCGCGGCCTGGTGCTCGGCTACGGCGCGCTCGCCCCGGACGCCATCCGCGCCGGCGTGCAGGCGCTCGCCCGATGCCTGTGACGGCGGCTCACGAGAATGAACGCGACCTGACCCCCTGACGAACTGGATATCGAGATGAGACGTACGATCGCGGTGGCCGCACTCTGCCTCGGTGGCGCCTGCACCACGACCGCGCAGGTCGTCCCTGGGCCGGCCCCGGCCGCGCCCATCCCCGCGCAGTCGACGCCCGCTCCCGTGCAGGGTGGGGCCGGTCCGCTCAGCATCGGTGAGACGTTCACCATGCCGTCCGCCGCGCTGAACGAGACGCGGCGCATCAACGTGTATCTGCCCCCCGGATACGCGGAAGCCGCGACGCAGCGCTTTCCCGTGCTCTACATGCCGGACGGCGGGATGGCGGAAGATTTTCTGCACGTGGCGGGGCTGGTGCAGGTGGGCGTCGGCAACGGGACGATGCGCCCGTTCATCCTGGTGGGCATCGAGAACACCCAGCGGCGCCGCGACATGACCGGACCGACCACCGTGGAGGCGGACAGGCGGATCGCGCCGCGCGTCGGCGGCTCGGCGGCGTTCCGCACGTTCATCCGAACCGAACTGATGCCGCGCATCCGCGAGCGCTACCGGACCACCGCCGAGACGGCGATCGTGGGCGAATCGCTGGCCGGCCTGTTCGTGATGGAAACCTTCCTGCTGGAACCGGGCCTATTCGACACCTACATCGCCTTCGATCCTAGCCTGTGGTGGAACGGCCAGGCGCTGGTGCGCGGCGCGGGCGAGCGCCTTGGCGCGCAGCCGCTCGCCGGCAAGACCGTGTACCTCGCCAGCAGCGGGGATGGCGGGCTGGAGGAGGCCATCGGCCCGTTGGCGGCGGACCTCCGGGCCAGCGAAGCACGCGGACTGCGCTGGTTCTACGAGCACATGCCAGAGGAGAAGCACGCCACGATCTATCACCCCGCGGCGCTGCGAGCCTTCCGCACCGTGTTCAAGCCGGCCCCGGCGCCGTAGCCGTAAGCGGAAGGTCCAGTGTGCTGGCGCCGGCCGGGCTGGGGCGACTGAAGTCGCGGCAACAAGGGCCCGAAGTCCGCCTTCGCGGACTGCTCGCGTATTCGAGCGCGCGAGGCATGCCGAAGCGCGATCGAATTCTCCCCTCTCCCGCTTGCGGGAGAGGGGCCGGGGGTGAGGGCAGCCGAGGCATGCGCCGGCGCAATTCGAAACGCCCTGGCGTCGCGGCCTCTGCCCGGGTGACCGCTGCCGCGCCCAGGCTGGTACGTGCCCAATGTTAGATCCTTCGCCCCGCGACGCACGGTGTGCGGGCCGGCACCGTGCGCCTGGGGCTCAGGATGACAGGGTTGGTCGCCCGCCGCAGGCTCCAGGTACGCACCGGGCTGGCTCCCTTCCCCCGCGGGGTTTGCGGGGGAAGGGCTGGGGATGGGGGGCGCCCGCCGCATGCAAACGACCCAGCCTCATCTGGTATGAAGTTCTCCCCTCTCCGCATGCGCAGCATGCGGAGAGGGGTCGGGGGAGGAGCCACCCGCGGCATGCGAGGCAGCCAGAGGTGTGACGCCACGAACGAAACGCCGCCGCTCGGGAAAGAGCGGCGGCGTATTCGTGTTCCTGGATTCCGGCGTCGATGCAGCTTAACCGGGCATCAGCAGCGGATCGCCGGGACCGGACAGGCGCGGCGCGGGCGGGGCGCCCAGGAGCGTCTTCGCGCGGACGGCGATCGCCTCCATCTGCCCTTCGCGCTCCTGCGCCCACCCCGGCAGGCGAAGCGCGTTCCAGGCCAGCGCGCCGCCGCCCATCATCGAAAGCATCACCGGTCCCAGCATCTCCCCCGCCAGTGCGCCGGTGAGGTAGAGCACCACAAGGGTGACGAGCGCCATCACCAGGCTGACGGCGCCCATGCGGTTGAGCGCCAGCCCCTGGGCCTTGGTGGTGGACAGCCGCAGCCGGTAGCCCTTGGGCGTGGGCTCCACGAACGCGTTCAGGTTGCCGTTCGTCCACTCGCGCACTTCGCCGCGCGAGCCCGCGCGGCCCCTGGCGCCAAAGGTCTCGCGGAGGTCGGCGACCAGCATCTCCCACTCGCGGTCCGTGGGTGCGCGCGGCAGGTCTACGGTGCGGCCCACCGCGATCGGCATCCCCAATTCGCTGCGGCGCAGCGCGCCTCGCCGCAGCTCCACCGCCGCGGCCGCCTGGGCCACGCGCTCCGGCGCCAGCCCCACCTCGCCGCCGATGGACTGCAGTTCCGCCAGCGTGAACCCGTTCACCGGTGCCAGCCCGGTGCCGCCGGCCTCGTGACGGGCCTCGGCCGCGATGCGGAAGATCTCCGCGACCTCTTCCTCGCCGTACGTTCGCTCGTCGGGCATGTTCTCAGTCTGGGGCGGGTGTACCGTCACGGCCGTGCGTGGCCTCCGCATCAGGGGGGCCGCGCGGGAGTCATCAAACCGGCGCGCAGGGTCGGCCTCCTGCCTGTACGAGCCGAGCGCGGAAGAAGATTCCGCGTGGGGTGATCCGCGGCCACTTTCCTGCAGGTGTCCCGCGCGATCCGGTGATACCACCTCTTCACGCCGTGTGCAGGCCGGCCGACTTGACCGACATCCAATCCGCCCCTCCCACATCCCAGGTGAGGGGCGCCGCGCGGGGGATCGTGCGGGCGCTGGTCCGCTTCGTTCGCGCCCGCTGGCAGCGCCTTCTCACGCTGTTCGCGTTGGTGG
>NZ_DATBNB010000238.1 GCF_036554565.1 Longimicrobium sp.
TCCCGCCGTATCGATCAGGAGCACCGGCTGGTGTACGAGGTGCTTCCCGACCGGATCAAGCTGCTTTCAGCGCGCTATCACTACTCGAAATAAAAGCAAGCCAATCGGATTCGTCCCCGCCGCGCACTTCGCGTCACACGCCCGTCTTGGCTTTCGCGGGTGTTCGTGCAGGCTTCGCGGACGCCCGCACCTCGTCGCTCGCGAAGAGCGCAGCCGTATCCACGCCGAACACACGAGCGAGCGCGTCCAGCGTCTCGAGTCCAAGGTTGGCCTCAGCGCCCTCGATCTGCGCGATGCGGGGCTGCTTCACGCCGAGGGCCGCGGCGAGCTGCTTCTGCGTCATCCCGCGCTGCACCCGCAGGCGCAGCACGTTGCTCGCAACGAGGAGCTTGCTGCCCGCCGTCTTCTCGGCTTCCTCGATCTCGGGATTCTCCCTGTGAAGTCGCTCAAATACGGCGTCGGTGCTGGATGCCTCGCGATCGAACATCACTCTGCCTCCTCCAGGAAACGCTTCCGGACCAGCGCGACGGCATCGCAGATGTCGCTCAACCGCCGGTGACTCACAACATCGCGCTTGGGAATGATGCGGCACACCCAGATCTCCCGCGCCCCGGGCGTGTCGTACCAGAACATGAAAAGCCGGTACCCACCCGCGACGTCCCGCAACTCACCGACACACTCGTCCCCGCGCAGCACTTGCACGAGGGCGGACTTTGCGGAAAGTATCCACCCGTTCTCTTCGACGCGCTTCGCCACTTGGCGGAGTATTTCCGCCCGCCGAGCGTCGCGCCGGGCAAGAACGCGTAGTTCCTTCTGGGCAGCCTCGATCCAGTAGACCACGCAGTCGTCGTTCATCTCCCCCACCCGTCTATTATAAGCTATAGACTATGTGCTGACAAGGCCGCTGTTCCGGGGCCAAGCGCGGAAGCGGACTGTGTGAACGGCAGTAATGCAGGGGTGGGGTTCGCTGCACAAGGGTTCTGGAGCAGCGTACGTGGACAGGATGAACACGCGTTGGCGCCGCGCCGCACGCTTCGGGACACGTATGAGTTCAGCGTTTAACACGGGACGTCGAGTGGACGGACGGAACGGAATGCGAGATTGGTGGTATGGAGAACTCTGGAGCGCATTGCCAGTACGTTACCACTACTCGAAATGAGGGCGGCCACGGGGCCGCCTTTCTGTTTTGCGTCCCTTCCGCCCGCGCTGGTCCGCTGCTTGCGCCCGTGCACGGGATCGGAATCCGAGCACATGGGAGGCAGAGTGGACCAGACGGGGCGGGAGATGACGGACGAGCAACGAGCGGAACACGCTCTCGACGCGTATCTTGAGCGGCGCCGGCGGCGGCGCGCCGAAGACACCTGGTTCGGCGACCCGCGCGGGCTGCTGGATGCGGCCGCGACCGGGCTCGACGCGGAGGAGGTCAGCCGCCGCCGCATCGACGTGGTGCAGGAGGCGGTGAACGTGGGGATGGCCCCGGAACTGGCCGAAATGCTGTACGACGTGGCGCAGGCCGAGGGGCTGGATCCCGTGCTCGGCTTCGAGCTGGTGCGCTCCGGGCTGGGCGTGCAGCCGCCCGAGCGGCTGGACAACGCCCCCGACTTCGCCACGACCGACAAGTACCGTCCCGAGTGGCTGGAGCCGCCGGTAGACCCCGACTCGCTGCTGCGCGAGCGGACCCTGCGCATGTCGTTCCGGCGGCTGCGAGGATTTCTGGAGCAGCACGAAGACCCGGCAGAGGCGTTCGGCGCCTTTGCCCGCGAGCCCGACGTGGGCGCCGTGGGTTACTGAAGGCCGGGAGAACGATACAGGAACGGACAGATGCCGGAAGAGATCGAAGTCATACACCCGTCGTTCGCGGACCTCGGGCTGGAACCTGAAATCGTGGCTGCCCTGGAAGGGCTGGGCTACGAGGAGCCCACGCCCATCCAGGTGCGCGCCATTCCCGTGCTGCTGGCCGGCCGCGACATGATCGGCCGGGCGGCCACGGGCACGGGCAAGACGGCGGCGTTCGCGCTGCCCATCGTGCAGCGCATCGACGCCTCCGTGCGCGGGGTGCAGGCGCTGGTGATGGCGCCCACGCGCGAGCTGGCGGTGCAGGTGGCCGAGGCCATGCACCGGTACGGCGCCAAGCGTGGCGTGTCGGTGCTGGCGGTGTACGGCGGCCAGGACATCACGCGCCAGCTGCGCGAGCTGCGGCGCGGGGTGAACGTGGTGGTGGGCACCCCCGGGCGGCTGCTGGACCACATCCGCCGCCGCTCGCTGGACCTTTCCAGCACGCAGTACCTGGTGCTCGACGAGGCCGACGAGATGCTGGACATGGGCTTCATCGAAGACATCGAAGCCATCATCGAGGAGCTTCCGGCCGAGCGGCAGACGGCGCTCTTTTCCGCCACCTTCCCGCCCCGCATCGCCGACCTGGCGCGCAAGGCGCTGCGCGACCCGGAGCGCGTCACCATCGAGCGCGAGCGGCTGGAAACGCCCCTCGTGCGCCAGGCGGCGTACCTGGTGCCGCGCCAGCACAAGCTTGAGGCGCTGGCCCGCATCCTGGACCTGGAGGCCCCCACCTCGGCCATCATCTTCTGCCGCACGCGCGGCGAGGTCGACGAGCTGACCGAGGCGCTGGGCGTGCGCGGATACCACCCCGAGGCGCTTCACGGCGGCCTGGCGCAGGGCCAGCGCGACCGGGTGATGGGCAAGTTCCGCCAGGGCTCCGCCGACCTGCTGATCGCCACCGACGTGGCGGCGCGCGGGTTGGACGTGGAGCACGTGAGCCATGTGGTGAACTACGACATCCCGCAGACCCCGGAGGTGTACGTCCACCGCATCGGGCGCACGGGCCGCGCGGGCCGCGAAGGCACGGCCATCACGCTGGTGATTCCGCGCGAGCGCTTCCTTCTCAAGGCCATCGAGCGCACCACCGGGCAGTCCATCGAGCACGCCAAGGTGCCGCGCCCGGGCGAGGTGAAGGCACGCCGGCGCGCGCGCCTGGCCGATTCGGTGCGCGACGCGCTGGCCACGGGCGATGCGCTGCAGCCCTTCCGCGAGGTGATCGGGCCGTTGCTGGCGGAGTTCGACGCGGCGGAAGTGGCGGCCGCGGCGCTGAGCGTGGCCGCGGCGGGACGTGGGACCGAGGAGTTGCAGGGGTCCGACGTGGAGATCCCGGAGTTCGAGGGGCGTCCGGACCGCGGCGGTGATCGTGAGTCGCGCGGGCCGCGCGGACGGGTGGATCGCGCGGAGTCCGGCGGTGGCGGCGGCGGCGGAGGCCGGAGTTCCGGCAACAAGACCACGCTGTACATCGGCATCGGGCGGCGGCGCGGCATCCGGCCGGCGGACATCGTGGGCGCCATCGCGGGCGAGGCGAACGTGCCGGGCGACCGCATTGGCGCCATCGAGATCACCGACCAGTTCACGCTGGTGGACGTGGACGAGAACGACGCCGACGACATCGTGAACAAGCTGTCGCAGGCCAGCATCCGTGGGCGTCCCGTGGCGGTCCGCCGCTCCCGCGAGGACCGCGGCTCCGCCGCCGATGCCCAGTCGCGCCGTCCGCGGGGCGACTTCGGCGAGGCGCCGCGGCCGCGCAGGCCGCGCGGCGAGTACGGCGGCACCGATCGGCCGTTCCGAGGCCGTCGCGACTGATCCGCGTGTATCGAACACGAAGGGGCGCATCCTCAGCTTGGATGCGCCCCTTTGCTATGTCTCTCCTCGTACGATCTTGGGTCTCACGCGGAGGCGCGGAGAGCGCGGAGGAACAGCCGACACGCCTCCGCAGTTCTCCGCGTCCTCCGCGCCTCCGCGTGATCTAAGACGGATCCAGGAAC
>NZ_DATBNB010000239.1 GCF_036554565.1 Longimicrobium sp.
CCGCGTACCTTCTTCGGCAAGCTGTACGGGCAGGAGAAGAACCTGACCACCGCGGCCGTTGCCCGGATGAACCTGTTCCTGCACGGGATCGAGGACTTCGCCATCGAGCGCGGCGACACGCTGCGCCAGCCCGTGTTCAGGGATCCCGGCACGGGCGGGTTGGGCACCTTCGACGTGGTGATCGCCAATCCGCCGTTCTCGCTGGAAAAGTGGGGACGCGACGTGTGGGAGAGCGATCCCTGGGGCCGGGCGTTCGCGGGGCTGCCCACGGACAGCAACGGCGACATGGCGTGGGTGCAGCACATGGTGAAGTCCATGGCTGCTCGCACGGGGCGCATGGCGGTGGTGCTGCCGCAGGGTGCGCTGTTTCGCGGAGGGGTGGAGGGCACCATCCGTCAGCACCTGCTGAAGGCGGACCTGGTGGAGGCGGTGATCGGCCTGGCGCCCAACCTGTTTTACGGCACTGGGCTGGCCGCGTGCGTGATGGTACTGCGGCGCGCCAAGCCGGCGGAGCGCACGCGCAGGGTGCTAGTAGCCGACGGGTCGACGCTCTTTCGCCGGGGGCGCGCGCAGAACTTTCTGGAAGCGGAGCACGCGGCCGAGATCCTGGGGTGGGTGCAGGGCTTTGCCGAGGTGGAGGACCGCACGCGCGTCGTGAGCCTGGAAGAAATCGAAAACGAGGGGTGGACGCTGAACATCTCGCGCTACGTGCTGCCGCCCATCGGCGCCGACATCCCGCCGCTGCCGGAGGCGGTGGCGGCATTCAAGGAAGCCCTGGCTCGCGCACGTGAAGCGGAGGATTCGCTGCGGCGTGTGATGCTGGAGGGAGGCTGGCTGCCATGAGTGCGCCGATGAGCCAGCAGGCGCTGGAGTCGTACCTGTGGGGCGCCGCCGTGATCCTGCGCGGCCTGGTGGACGCGGGCGACTACAAGCAGTTCGTGTTTCCGCTCCTGTTCTACAAGCGCCTTTCCGACGTGTGGGACGAGGATTACGCGGCGGCGTTGGCTGAATCCGGCGATGTTGACTTCGCGATGGACGTGGCGAACGACCGGTTCGTGATCCCCGGCGGTGCGCACTGGTCGGACGTGCGCGCGGTGGCCAAGGACGTGGGACGTACGCTGCAATCCGCCTTGCGCCGCGTCGAGTCGGCCAACCCGGGGAGGCTGGACGGCATCTTTGGGGATGCGGGGTGGACCAACAAGGAGCGTCTTCCCGACGCCACGCTCAAGAACCTGCTGGAGCACTTCAGCGCGCAGACGCTGTCGCTGGCGAACGTTCCGGAGGACGAGCTGGGGAACGGCTACGAGTTCCTGATCAAGAAGTTCGCGGACGACAGCGGCCACACGGCGCAGGAGTTCTACACCAACCGCACCGTCGTTCACCTGATGGTGCAGATGCTGGATCCACAGCCCGGCGAGCACATCTACGATCCCACCTGCGGCACGGGCGGCATGCTGATCTCCGCGTTGGCGGAGGTCAAGCGCAACGGCGGCGAGCACCGCACGCTCCGGGTGTTCGGGCAGGAGCGCAACCACATGACGGCGTCCATCGCCCGCATGAACCTGGTGCTGCACGGGGTGGAGGATTCGGAGATCGCCCGCGGCGACACCTTGGCCGCGCCCGCGTTCGCGGAGAACGACCGGCTGCGCACCTTCGACGTGGTGCTGGCCAATCCGCCGTACTCCATCAAGCAGTGGAACCGCGACGCGTGGGCCACGGACAGGTGGGGCCGCAACTTCCTGGGCACGCCGCCGCAGGGGCGCGCGGACTACGCGTTCTTTCAGCACATTTTGCGCAGCCTGGACCCGCGCACGGGCCGCTGTGCCATCCTGTTCCCCCACGGCGTGCTCTTTCGCAAGGAAGAGGCGGAGATGCGGCGGCGGCTGGTGGAGGCGGACCTGGTGGAGTGCGTGCTGGGGCTGGGGCCCAACCTGTTCTACAACTCGCCCATGGAGGCGTGCATCGTCCTCTGTCGCACGGCCAAGCCAACGGAGCGGCGCGGCTGTGTGCTGTTCATCGACGCGGTGAACGAAGTGGCGCGTGAGCGTGCGGCGAGCTTTCTGAAGCCCGGGCACCAGGCGCGGATCGAGAACGCCTACGCCGCCTTCGCGGACGAGCCGGGGTTCGCGAGGGTCGCGACGCGCGAGGAGATCGGCGCGCAAGCGTGGAGCCTTTCCATCCCGCTCTACGTCAAGCGCGCCAGTCAAGCGGCAGGAAACGGCGAGGCGCGGACGCTCGCGGCTGCGTGGGCCGCGTGGGAAGCGTCGGGACAGACCTTCTGGACGGAGATGGACGCAGTGGTGGACATGCTCGACGGGCTTATGGTCGAGGAAGCGACGGAGGCCGTCAGTGCCTGAGCTCAAGCCGGGATGGCGCCGAGTGAAGTTCGGCGAGGTGGTGCGCCAAGTGAAGAATCGCGCAGATCCGGAAACATCTGGCCTGGAACGTTTCGTCGCGGGTGAGCACATGGACAGCGACAACCTGAAGATCCGGCACTGGGGGAACATCAGGGACGGCTATCTCGGGCCGGCGTTCCACATGCGCTTCCGGCCAGGCCAGGTTCTGTACGGATCGCGGCGGACCTATCTGCGAAAGGTCGCGCTGGCAGACTTCGAGGGGATCTGCGCGAACACTACGTTCGTTCTGGAGTCCGCTGACCCGGAACTGCTCCTGCCCGAGCTGCTGCCGTTTGTCCTGCAAACTGAGGGGTTTCACGCGCACTCCAAGCGCGAGTCGAAGGGGTCGGTCAACCCGTACGTTAACTTCTCGGACCTGGCTTGGTACGAATTCGAGTTGCCGCCTCAGGTTGAGCAGCATCGGCTCGCGCGCGCTCTCGCGTCGGCTGAAGGAGCGATCCAGATGCTGACGAATGCGGCGGAAAGCACGCTCGTCGCGGCTCAGGCATTCTCTGGGGAGATGTTCCGTGGTAATAGCCGCGCTGACATGGTGCCGCACCCCCGTTTGGAAAGAGTGGCGGCAGGGTGGGATGTCCGGACGATCGGGGAACTCGTCGAGAGCAGCCAATACGGCCTGTCGACAGCGCCTGAACCAACTGGAGATTTCCCGATTCTACGTATGATGAACCTCGTGGACGGCCTCGCCGTCGAAAACGACATCCGCTTCGTGAATCTTACGGACGATCTCTTCCAGAACTATCGCTTGGACCACGGTGACGTTCTGTTCAACCGGACGAATAGTATCGACCTTGTCGGACGCACCGGAGTGTACACCCTAGCCGGCGATCATGTGTTTGCATCCTACCTGATCCGATTGCGGGTGAACCGAGATGTCATTTCCCCGGAGTATCTGACCGAGTACTTGAACGGCCCCCTCGGCCGACAGCAGGTGCTGTCGTTTGCGACCAAGGGTGTCAGCCAGGCCAACGTCAATGCGTCCAACCTCGCGAAAGTCCTAATTCCCCTCCCGCCGCGAGACGTTCAGGATCGTATTGTCGCCGATCTGGGGAAGATCAAGTCGGCGGGCCGGGGTCTCAGGGGGAGAGTGGAAGTCGCCGAACGGCTGAAGGCAATTCTAATGCGGGAACTCGATCAGAGCGAAGCAGGATGAACGGTTTCACGGAAGGCAACACGGTCGAGAACCTCATCCGCGACCTGCTGTGCGGGGGAGAAACCAAGCGCACGGCCGCGGGGCCGGGGCTGGCGCGCAAGGGCGGCAGTCTGGCCGGGCTGGGGTGGCACTATCTCGCGCCGGGGAACATCCCGCGCCAGCCGCACGAGGTGTTCGTGGAGCCGTGGGTCACCGAGGCGCTGGCGCGGCTGAACCCGGAGATCGCCGCCGTCCCAGACCGCGCCGACGAGGTGCTGTACCGGCTGCGCGCCATCGTACTGGCGGTGCGCAGCGACGGGCTCATCAAGGCCAACGAGGAGATGACGGCGTGGCTGCGCGGCGACAAGTCCATGCCGTTCGGCCAGAACCACGAGCACACCACCGTAAAGCTCATCGACTTCGAAAACCCGGAAAACAACCACTACGTCGTCACCAGCCAGTTCACCTTTCGCGCGGGTAGCGCCGAGCGCCGCGCAGACCTGGTGCTGCTGGTAAACGGCATTCCGCTGGTGGTGATCGAGGCCAAGACGCCCGTCCGCAAGGCCGTGAGCTGGCTGGACGGGGCCGTGCAGGTGCACGAAAACTACGAGAACCACGTTCCCGAGCTGTTCGTGGCCAACGTCCTGAGCGTGGCCACCGAGGGCAAGGAGCTCAAGTACGGGTCCGTGCGCATGCCCGTGGAGTTGTGGGGCCCGTGGCGCGAAGACGAAGGTGCCGCGCCGGGCACCTTGCGGAGCGTCGAGGCCGCCGTGAACGGACTGCTGCGGCCGGAGACCCTGCTGGACATCCTGGCTCACTTCACTCTGTTCGCCACGGACAAGAGGAACCGCCGCATAAAGGTCGTCGCGCGCTACCAGCAATACCAGGCGGCCAACCTGATCGTGCAGCGCGTGCTGGATGGCCGCCCGCGCAAGGGGCTCATCTGGCACTTCCAGGGATCGGGCAAGTCGCTGCTGATGGTGTTCGCCGCGCAAAAGCTCCGTCTTCAGCCGGAGCTGGGGAACCCGGCCGTGCTGATCGTGGTGGACCGCGTAGACCTGGACGCGCAGATCAGCTCCACCTTTCACGCCTCCGACGTCCCCAACCTGGTCAAGGCCGAGACCCGCGCCGACCTGCAGAAGCTGCTGCAGCAGGACACCCGCAAGATCATCATCACCACCATCTTCAAGTTCGGCGAAGCGGGCGGCGTGCTCAACGAGAGCGGCAACATCGTGGCGCTGGTAGACGAGGCGCACCGTACCCAGGAGGGCGACCTGGGGATGAAGATGCGCGCCGCCCTGCCCAACGCCTTCCTCTTCGGCCTTACGGGCACGCCCATCAACCGCCGCGACCGGAACACCTTCTACGCGTTCGGCGCGGAAGAAGACGAGCGCGGGTACATGAGCCGCTACGGGTTCGAGGAATCCATCCGCGACGGCGCCACGCTCAAGCTGCACTTCGAGCCGCGGCTGGTAGACCTGCACATCGACAAGGCGGCGATCGACGAGGCCTACGGGGAGCTCACCGGCAGCCTGACGGACCTGGACCGCGACAACCTGGCCAAGACGGCCTCGCGGATGGCCGTGCTGGTGAAGGTGCCCGAGCGGGTGCAGGCCATCTGCGCCGACATCGCCGCGCACTTCCAGGAGAAGGTGGCGCCGAACGGGTTCAAGGGGATGATCGTCACCTTCGACCAGGAGTGCTGCCTGCTCTACAAGGCGGCGCTCGACCAGCTGCTGCCGGCCGAGGCCACCGAGGTGGTGATCAGCGCCACGGGGGATCCACGCTTTCGCCCGTACGACCGCAGCCGCGACGAAGAAGAGAAGCTCCTGGACCGCTTCCGTGATCCCAGCGACTCCCTGCAACTGCTGATCGTCACCGCCAAGCTGCTCACCGGCTTCGACGCGCCGATCCTCCAGGCCATGTACCTGGACAAGCCCCTGCGCGATCATACCCTGCTCCAGGCCATCTGCCGCACCAACCGCGGCTACGGCGAGCACAAGACGCACGGCCTGATCGTGGACTACCTGGGCGTGTTCGACGACGTGGCCACGGCGCTGCAGTTCGATGAAAAGGGCGTTCGCGAGGTCGTGAGCAACGTCGCGGCCCTCAAGGAAAAGCTGCCGGAGGCGCTCAAGCGCTGCCTGGACTTCTTTCCCGGCGTGGACCGCGGCCAGACCGGCTACGAGGGGCTGATGGCGGCGCAGGAGTGCCTGCCGGACAACGACACCCGCGACAGCTTCGCCGGAGCGTACAGCGTGCTGGGCCGCCTGTGGGAGGCCATCTCGCCAGACCCCGTTCTCCTGCAGTACGAGGCGGACTACCGCTGGCTCTCCCAGGTCTACCAATCCGTGCAGCCCTCGTCCGCCACGGGACGGCTGGTGTGGCACGCGCTGGGCGCCAAGACCATCGAACTCATCCACCAGAACGTGCACGTGGACGCCGTTCGCGACGATCTGGAGACGCTGGTGCTGGACGCGGACCT
>NZ_DATBNB010000240.1 GCF_036554565.1 Longimicrobium sp.
CCGAGGCTTCGGGTCTGGTGCCGCTGCCGCGCCCTCGTTTGTACGTATCCGCGGCTAGATCCTTCGGCCCGCGACGGAGGTGCTGCGGGCGGGTCCGGTGCGCCTGGGCCTCAGGATGACTGGTTTGCGTCGAGCGCCTCCGGTTCCCCCTCCGGCTCTCGCCGCGGCAGCAGCAAGATTCCTGCGACCAGCAGCACCACCCCGCCCAGCACCAGCGGCCACGACAGCGATCCGCCGCTGAGCACCGCGCGGCGCACGCCGGGCTGCCAGAGCAGCAGCACGACGAAGGCGTTGTTGACGAAGTGCATCAGCATGCTCGCGAAGATCGATCGCGAGTGCCATGCAACGTACCCCATCAGCAGCCCCACCCATGCCGTGGGCAGAAAGCGCAGGGCCGTCTCGAACGACAGGTGGAAGGCGCCGAACACCGCCGCCGTCACCACGATGGCCCGCCACGCGCGCATCTCGCGCCCCAGCGACTGCAGCAGCACGCCCCGGAACACCAGTTCTTCGCAGATGGCGGGCGTCAGCGCGGCCAGGAAGAACAGCCACATCGCGCGCCGGGCGTCCGTGGCCGTCAGCAGCTTTTCGAGGTAGCCCAGGCTTTCCATCCCGCCCTCGAACATCTGCAGCTGCAGCCAGCCGATCACCCATCCAACCGGGATTCCACCCAGCGCGATCAGCAGGGCCGCCGCGAGGGCGCGCGGGGCCGGGGCGCGCAGGGCCAGCGCGTTGCGGGGCTGGTAGGGTCCGAGCGTGGCGAAAGCGACCGCGGGAAGCGCCAGCAGCAGCCACTGCGAGACGAGGAGCCCGCGCTCGCCCAGGTCCGCCTGCAGCCGCGTACCCAGGTGAAAGTACAGGAGGGCGATCAGGGCGATGAAGGCCAGCGCCTCCGCCGGAAGCGGCACGCCGCGCGGCGCGGCGCGCCACGTCCGCAGCCGCTCGCCCCACGAGCCGCCGGCGGACGCCTGACCCGAGCCGCCGCCAAACAGCACGTCTTCGCGCCCGAACGCACGGGCCGCATAGGCCAGCGCCAGCGCGGCGTACGCGATCGTGGCCGCGAAGGCCAGCAGCGACGGCATCAGCGGCGCCTGGCCGGCCATCAGCTCGCGGAAGAACATGGCGATGCCCACCACCGGCACCACGGCCAGCGCGGGGGTGAAGTCGATCCCCGGAAGCGTCACCACCAGCACGGGAAGGATGGCCGCCAGCTGCGCCGGGGTCAGCGCATTCTGCGCCTCCTTGAACGACTGCGCGCGGACGGCGATCCCCAGGAAGAGCGCGGCGAAGAGGATGGCCAGCGGCACCAGGGCCAGCAGGATCAGCGCGGCCGATTCCAGCGGCAGCGTAAACCGCACGTTGGCCGCGCGTGCGAAGCGGAAGACGCCGGACTGGAAGGTGAGCAGCATGCTGAGCAGGTTGGCCGCGGCGGCCACGATGCCGATCAGAGCCACCGCGGCGAACTTGCCGGCCACGATCTCCCGCGCCGGCACCGCCGCCGTGAGCAGCGTTTCCAGCGTGCCTCGCTCCTTTTCCCCCGCCGCCAGGTCGATCGCGGGATAAAAGGCGCCCAGCAGCGTCATCATCACCAGGATGAGCGGCAGGAAGCGGCCCAGCGCATATCCCCCCGCCTCCTCGGCCGTGGCGACGGACGAGTCGGCGACGGCGAGGGGCGTGGCGAAGCCGGCGGGAAGGCCCCGGGCCCGCAGCCGCCGCGAGAGCAGCGTGTCGCCCCACTCGTCCAGCCGCTCGCGCGTTACCCCCTGCGCCCGCTGCGAGCGATCGTTGGACGCATCGTACAGCAGCTCCATCTGCCGCGTCCCCCCGTCCGTGCCGGATGCACCCGCAGCGCCGATCACCAGGGCCGCGTCCACGTTCCCCTTGCGGACGGCATCTACCGACGCGCTCTCAGCGGAAATCACGCGGATGGCAGAATCGGCATCCAGGAAGCGGACCAGCGGGGTGTCGGCGCCGGTGACGGCCACGCGCGCCTGCTCGGCCCCCAGCCGCCGCTGCCCGAACAGGGCCAGCTGCTCGGCCAGCACCATCATAGCCGGGTACAGCAGCGTGGGGATCACCAGCATCATGAAGAGCGTGCGCCGATCGCGGAGCGTTTCGCGAAGCTCCTTGGCGAGCACCGTGCGCACCGTGGCCCAGCGCATCACGCCGCCTCCCGCGCAATCTTGAGGAAGGCGCGGGCAAGGTTCTCTTCGCCGCTCCCC
>NZ_DATBNB010000241.1 GCF_036554565.1 Longimicrobium sp.
GTCGGGGTCGTTGGACCCGCACATCACCACCCCTTCGTCGTTCCGCAGCATGATGCCCACCCGCAGCCCGGCGATGGGCTTCAGGACCTCGTATTCCACGTTCACCGTGAACGGCTCGGCGCAGTCCAGGAGGGCGGCCGGCTCCCCGCCGGCGGCGGTGACCGAAGCGCGCCGCAGCCGGATCTCGTCGGTGCCCGGCGCGTCGTCCCCGCCCCAGACAACCTCGGCGTCGGACGCGCCGCTCTCGGCCAGGTACCGGCTCACCACCGTCTCGACGTCGCCCTCCACGGCCACGCGGCCTCCCTCGATCAGGAGCGCGGTGCCGCAGAGCGCCCGCACGGCGGCCATGTTGTGGCTCACGAACAGGATGGTGCGGCCCTCCTGGGCCACCGAGCCCAGCTTGCCCAGGCATTTCTTCTGGAAGGCCGCGTCGCCCACCGCCAGCACCTCGTCGACGATCAGGATGTCGGGCTCCAGGTGCGCCGCCACGGCGAAGGCCAGCCGCAGGTACATGCCGCTGGAATACCGCTTCACGGGGGTGTCGATGAACTGCTCGACCCCGGAGAACTCCACGATCTCGTCGAAGCGGCGGTCGATGAAGGCCCGGTCCATCCCCAGGATGGAGCCGTTCAGGTACACGTTGTCGCGGCCGGTGAGCTCCGGATGGAACCCGGTGCCCACTTCGAGCAGCGATCCCACCCGGCCGCGCACCTCCGCGCGGCCGCGGGTGGGCGAGGTGATGCGCGACAGGATCTTGAGCAGCGTGCTCTTGCCCGCCCCGTTGCGCCCCACGATTCCCAGCACCTCGCCCTGCTTCAGCTCGAACGAGATGTCCTCGAGCGCCCACACGTCGGCGCCGCCCCCACCCGCGCCCCCTCCCAGCGACCGCAGCCGCCGCAGGGGCGCGCCCGCGGCCCCGGCAAGGGCCTCGCGGAAGGTGCCGTACCGGGTGGCGGCCGTTCCGATGGTAAAGCGCTTGGCGAGGCCTTCGGCCCGGATCGCGATCGTCGACATGTCCCCCCCCTCAGACCAGGTCGGCGAAAACGCGTTCCGTGTAGCGGAAGTACAGCACCCCCGTCGCGAACAGCGCCACGCCCACGGCGGCCGACACCGCCAGCATCGACCAGGGCACGGGATTGCCGAACAGGACGGCGCGCATTCCCTCGATCACCCCCGCCATGGGATTGAGCGCGTACAGCGCCCGGTACCGTTCCGGCACCATCGACGCCGGGTACACGATGGGCGACGCGTACATCCACACCTGCAGCAGGAAGGGCACGACGTAGCGGAAGTCGCGGTACTTCAGGTTCAGCGCCGCCAGCCAGCACCCCATGCCCGCCACGGTGAGCACCATCAGCAGCAGCATGGCCGGAATGCCGGGAATGGCCGCCAGCCCCGGCACCAGGCCGTACCCCAGCATCACGGCGCCCAGGAGCAGCGTCGCGATGCCCAGGTCCACCAGTCCGGCGAGCACCGGGGCAAGGGGTACCACCAGGCGGGGAAAATACACCTTGGTGATCAGGTTCCGCTCGGCCACCAGGCTGTTGCTGGCGCCGGAGAGCGCGGCCGAGAAGTACGCCCACGGCACCAGCGCAGCCAGGGCGAACACGGGGTAGGGCACGCCGTCCGAAGGCAGCCGGGCCAGGCGCCCGAACACCACGCTGAAGACGACCATGGTGAGCAGGGGCTGCAGCAGCGCCCACGCGGCGCCCAGCACCGTCTGGGTGTAGCGCACCTTCACGTCGCGCCACACCAGGAACACGAAGAGCCCCCGGTACGACCACAGCTCCGCCAGCCCCAGCGTGGGCATCCGGCTGGGCGGCGCGATGACGAGCGTGGCGGCTCGGCGCGCCTCCGCGCCTCGCGCGTCGGCGCGGGCAATGGGAAGCGCTTGGCTGTTGGCGTTCATCCTCGCAAAAGAGCAAAAGGGCGCATGCGCCCTGTTCAAATCGATGTGCCCGGCGCGGCCTCAGTCGCCGTGCGCCAGTCCCTCGCGACGCGGTCCGCGCAGCCGCAGGTCGCGGAGGAACCCCGACCAGGCCGCGAAGAACCCGGCGTTGTCGGGGTTCGTCCGCGCGCGGCGCAGGGCCTCGGCGCCCACCACCAGCACGATGCCCAGCGCCAGCCCCATGAGGGCGGCGAACAACCCGGCCTGCACCGGCGAGCCCGCCCGGCCCGCGGGGCGCGCCTCGTCGAGCACCGTCAGCACGGGCAGGTTGTTGTGCGCGTCCAGCTGCGCGTCGGCCAGGGCCGCGGCGAGCGACTGGTACAGCTGCTGGTCCTGCGCGAACTCGCGCTCCAGCCGGGCCGAGGCCATCTTCAGCTCGCCCCCTTCGCCCAGCGGCACGAAGGCGGGGCCCGAGCCCTGCGACACGCGGCGCAGCTGGCCGCGAAGCCCCGCCAATTCCGATTCGGCGGCCTGCAGCTGCGGATGCCCGGGCACCAGCGCGCGCCGCAGCTGGGCCACCTCGCGCTCCTGGTCCAGCACGCGCGAGTGCAGCTCCGCGGCCGCGTCCAGCGTTCTCCGGGCCTGGTCGTCGACGTTGGGCACCGAGCGGTTGCGCTGAAACGCCAGCAGCCGCTGTTCCGACTGCACCAGGCGTTCGCGCGCCACCTCGAGCTGCGCCTCCAGCAGGGCCTGCCGGCGCACCGCGCCCTCCGTGCTGAGCCGCGCCATCAGGTCGTTCAGCAGCACCGGATAGGTGTTCGCCACCCGCAGGGCCAGCTGCGGGTCGGCCGCGCGCACCTGGATGGTCACCGAGCCTTCGGTGCTGCGGAGCACGCGCGTACGCTCGGCCAGCGTTTCGCGCACGTCGGCCTCGGTGCCGTAGCGGGGCGCCAGCCGCCCCACCATGGAGTCGGCCAGCGTCTGGCTGGCCAGGACCACCCCCACCAGCCGGTCGGTGGGGCTGGCCGTCGCCCCGCCCACCAGCCCGGCTACCCCGGCGGGCAGCCCGGCCAGGGCCATCCCCGAGCGCGACTGCGACCCGGAAAACGGCACCATCGTGGTGCTGGTCACGTACCAGGCCGTCCCGAAGACGGTGCTCGCGACGGCCACGGCGGCCGCGAGCACCGTGACGACGGCCACGGCCTTCCACCGCCGCAGCACGACGGCCGCCAGCTTCAGGACCGTGTTCCCGTGCCCTGGCTGCACTGTCTCTTCCGGCATCACGGCGTCCGGTCCGGGAAGAAGACCGGCCGCAGGGCCAGGTACGCGAAGATCAGCGACGACACCGAGCCCACCACCGCCTGCACCGTCTGCAGCGTCTGCAGCGGGTCGCGGCGGCGGCGGAAGGGCACCACGATCTGGTCGCCCGGCTCCAGCCGCGTAACGTCGCGCGCGTCCGTCTCGGTGCCCAGCCGGGCCCGCAGAACGGTTACGCCCCGGCGGTCGGCGCGGCGGCTGTACCCGCCCGCCAGCCGCACGTACTCCTCCACGTCGCGCCCCGGCAGGTGGGTAACGATGCCGGGCTGCGTCACGGCGCCCACGATGCTGACCCCGGAGCGGCGCTCGGGAACGTTCAGGATGTCCCCGTCCTCCAGCGGCTGGTCCAGGGCGCTTCCGCCCTCGCCGAAGAGCCGCTGGAAGTCGATCACCACCACGTCGGGGTCGCCCTGCGAACGGGCCTGAAGCACCCGCCGCTCCTCGTCGCTCAGCACCTCGGCCGGAATCGCCTGCAGCTGCTGGAGCGAGCGCGAGTGCGCGGCAACCCCCTGCCGGCGCAGCGTGGCGCCGGCCAGCGAAGCCTCGGCCGTAAAGCCGCCGGCCATGGCCACCAGCTCCCGCACCGTGGTGGTGTCGGGGCGGATGGGGTACGCGCCGGGGCGCACCACCTGGCCTGTGATGGTCGCGGTCTGCTGCACCCGGAAGTTGGAAAGCTCCGGGACGAACACGGCGTCGCCGGGGCGCATCACGAAGGCGCGCCCCTCGGCCCCCAGCGCCTGCTGGCGCGAGAACAGGCGGAACTCGCGCTCCTGCGGCCCCACGAAGCGCGTGACGCGAATGGTGTCGGCCGCGTTGGCGGGAAAGCCCCCCGGCCCGTTCGCCACCGCCAGCAGGTCCGCCAGCGACTCGCCGCCGCGGTACTCGTAGCCACCCGCAAAGTGCACGCGCCCGAACACCTGCACCAGGTCGTCGGCGGCCGGCACCACCACCACGTCGCCCTCGAGCAGCGCCGGGTTGGCCTCGAGCTCGCCCAGCTGGCGGAAGCGCACCAGGTCGGCCACCAGCGAATCGCCCGTGGCGCGGCGCACCACCACGTTCCGCCGCAGCACACCCGGGCCGGCCTGGGCCGGCACCACCTCGCTTACGCGCGAGGCCGGGCTCGCCACCTGGTAGCCGGGCTCGGGAACGCTGCCCACCACGAACACCTTGAACCGCCGGGCCGCCGAAAGCGCCAGGTTTACGCTCACCCCCTGGTAGAAGCGGGTGACCAGGTCGCGCACGCGGGCCTGCGCCTGGTCGAGGTTCAGCCCCAGCACCCGCACCACGCCCAGCTCCGGCACCACCGCCGACCCGTCGGGGGTCACGGCCACCGTCCAGACGCGGTTCACGTTGCCCGTAATGGAAAGCGTCAGCTCGTCGCCGGGCCCCAGGCGGTACGCGGTGCGGCTGACCGGCGCGTCCAGCAGCACGGGCTGCGCCGCCGCGGGACGGCGGGAGGCAGCGCTGTCCGTCTGCTGTGCCGCCGCCGGCGCGCCGGCCAGCAGGGCCGCCGCCAAAGCCGCCGCGAGGCGGCGCCGGAGGGGCGCCACTCGGCCTTTCGTTTCTGTATGCTTCACGTCCTGCCTAGTTTCTGATGCGGGCACGGGACGCGTTCCCGCCGCCCCGTGCTGTCCTCCCAACCGTCAGGCCGGCGCTCCGGCCAGGGTGCGCGCGCCGGCATCCTGGCCTTCCACCAGCCGGCGGAAGTGGGGGATGGTGCGCTGCAGCCCTTCCTCCAGCTCCACCCGCGGCTCCCATCCCAGGACGGCACGCGCGATGGTGATGTCCGGCTGCCGGACCTTGGGGTCGTCTTCCGGCAGCGGAAGCCGGTCCAGCGACGAGGCGCTTTCCGTCTGGGCCAGCACCCGCTCGGCCAGCTCGAGGACGGTGAACTCGTTGGGGTTGCCGATGTTGGTCGGCTCCACCCGGTCCGACCGGAAGAGCCGGTAGATCCCGTCCACCAGGTCGTCCACGTAGGTAAACGATCGTGTCTGCGATCCGTCACCATAGATGGAGATGGGATCGCCCCGCAGCGCCTGCACGATGAAGTTCGAGACCACCCGCCCGTCGCCGGGCCTCATCCGCGGACCGTAGGTGTTGAAGATGCGCACGATGCGCGTCTCCATCCCGTGGAAGCGGTGGTAGGCCATGGTCATCGCCTCGGCGAAGCGCTTGGCCTCGTCGTACACCCCCCGCGGGCCCACCGGGTTCACGTGGCCCCAGTAGCTTTCCGGCTGGGGGTGCACCTGGGGATCGCCGTACACCTCGCTCGTCGACGCGAGCAGGAAGCGGGCGCCCTTGGCCTTGGCCAGCCCCAGCGCCTTGTGGGTGCCCAGCGACCCCACCTTCAGGGTGGGGATGGGCTGCTCCAGATAGTCCACCGGGCTGGCCGGCGAGGCAAAGTGGAGCACCCCGTCCAGCGGGCCCTCCACGTAGATGTAGTTGGTGACGTCGTGCTGGATGAACCGGAAGTCCGGCCGCCCCATCAGGTGCGCCACGTTGTCGGGATGGCCGGTGATGAAGTTGTCCATGCCGACCACCTCGTAGCCCTCGGCCAGGAACCGGTCGCACAGGTGCGAGCCCAGGAACCCCGCGGCCCCGGTGATGAGAACGCGCATGCGCCTCAGGCTCCCGCGGCGGCCAGGGCGGGCCCCGGCTCGGCGGCGGCCACCGTGACGCGGCCCACCGACACGTACTCGAAGCCCATGTCGCGCATGCGCTCCGGGTCCCACAGGTTGCGCCCGTCGAAGACCACCGGCTCAGCCAGGTGCGCCTGCACCCGTGCGAAGTCGGGGTTGCGGTACGGCGCCCACTCCGTCAGCACCAGCAGCGCGTCGGCGCCCTCCAGGCAGTCGTAGTTGTGCTCGCACAGGGCCAGCCCGCCGGTTTCCAGCAGGTCTGCGAAGTAGCGCTGGGCCTCGTGCTCCGCTTCGGGGTCGTGCGCGAGCACCCGCGCGCCGCGCTCCACCAGGCCGCGGACCACCGTCAGCGAGGGAGCCTCGCGCATGTCGTCGGTCTCGGGCTTGAACGAAAGCCCCCACACCGCGAAGGTGCGCCCCGCCAGGTCGGCGCCGTAGCGCTCCACCACGCGGTCCAGCAGCAGCCGCTTCTGCGCCTCGTTCACCTTCTCGACGCCGTCGAGGATCGAGGCGTCGACCCCGGAGTCGCGAAGGGTGTGCACCAGCGCCTTGACGTCCTTGGGAAAGCAGCTGCCGCCGTACCCGATCCCCGCGAACAGGAACCCGGGCCCGATGCGCTCGTCGGTGCCGATGCCCTGCCGCACGTGCGACACGTCGGCGCCCACGGCCTCGCACAGCCCCGCGATCATGTTCATGAACGAGATGCGCGTGGCCAGCATGGCATTGGCCGCGTACTTGGTGATCTCGGCGCTGGCGATGTCCATGAACAGGATGGGGTTCCCGGTGCGCACGAAGGGCGAGTACAGCTCCCCCAGCTTTTCGCGGGCGTACTCGGAGTCCACCCCCACCACCACGCGGTCGGGCTTCATGAAGTCCAGGACCGCCGCGCCCTCCTTGAGGAACTCGGGGTTGGAGCACACGTGCACGCGCCGGGCGGTGTGGCGGGCGATGGCCGCGCGCACCTTGGCGGCCGTCCCCACGGGAACGGTGCTCTTGGTGATGACGATCTTCTCGGGGCCGTCCTCCGGCATGTTGCGCCCGATGGTGTCGGCCACGGCCAGCACGTGCTGCAGGTCGGCGGAGCCGTCCTCGCCCGGAGGGGTGCCGACCGCGATGAAGACGATCTCGGCGCCCGCCACGGCCGAAGCCACCTCGGTGGTGAACGAGATGCGCCCCTCGCGCAGGTTGCGCTCCACCAGCGGCTCCAGGCCGGGCTCGTAGATGGGGATCTCGCCGGCGTTCAGGCGGCCGATCTTGCCCGCGTCCACGTCGGCACACACCACGTCGTTGCCGGTTTCGGCAAGGCACACGCCCACCACCAGCCCCACATACCCCGTCCCCACCACTGTGATACGCACGAAGAGGCTCTCCTCGGAAGGTTTTTCAGGTACGCCGCCCCGCTGCACGGACGCGGCCGGCCGGCGTCGGTCGCCGGCCGGCCGCGTCGGCGGCGAAGCGGATCAGCCTACGACGGCCAGCCCGGCCAGCGCATGCACCGCGGCGGGAGGCGGAGTGGCCACGCCCGACAGCCCCACCACGCGGGCGGCGCCCGGGTGCCGCCTCATCACCCCGCGGGTGTCCACCACCAGGCGCGCGTGCTCGGCCACCCGCGCGTAGTCCACGGCGGTGTGGTCCGTCACCACCACGACCACGTCGGCCGCGGCCAGCCGCTCCCCGGTGAGCACCTGGTTCTCCATGGGCAGCCCCTTCAGCGGGGTGTGGCCGTCGTCGTGGATGGCTGCGCAGAAGGGGTCGTGGAAGCTGACCCGCGCCCCCTTGTCCTGCAGCAGCCGCATGATGTCGAGCGCCGGGCTTTCGCGCAGGTCGTCGATGTCCTTCTTGTACGCCACGCCCAGCACCAGCACGTCGCTGCCGCGCACCGCCTTGCTCTCGTCGTTCAGCGCGTCGGACACCTTGCCCACCACGAACGCCGGCATCTCGCCGTTGATCTCGCTGGCAAGCTCGATCATCCGCGTGCGGAACTCCAGCGTGCGCATCTTCCACGACAGGTAGTGCGGGTCCAGCGGAATGCAGTGCCCGCCCAGCCCCGGGCCCGGCGTGAACTTCATGAAGCCGAACGGCTTGGTGGCCGCCGCCTCGATCACGTCCCAGACGTCCACCCGCAGCTTCTCGCACGCCTGCGCCAGTTCGTTGGCCAGCGCGATGTTGATCATGCGGAAGGTGTTCTCGTACACCTTCACCAGCTCGGCCGCCTCGGCGCTCTGCACCGGCACCAGGGTGTCGAACACCCGACCGTACAGCGCCTCGCCCGCCTGCAGGCACCCGGGCGTGATGCCGCCGATGACCTTGGGGGTGTTGCGCGTGTGCCACACCGGGTTGCCGGGATCCACCCGCTCGGGGCTGAAGCAGACGAAGAAGTCCTCGCCCGCCTTCAGGCCGCCCTCTTCCAGGATGGGCAGCACCACGTCGCGGGTGGTGCCCGGAAAGGTGGTGCTTTCCAGGATCACCAGCTGGCCCGGCCGCAGCGTGCGGGCGATGCCCTCCGACGCGTTGACCACGAACGACAGGTCCGGGTCCTTGATCTTGTTCAGCGGCGTGGGCACGCAGATGCAGATGGCGTCGCACTCGGCCAGCCGCGAGAAATCGGCCGTGGCCGAAAGCAGCCCCTCGCCCACGAAGGCGCCCAGCACCTCGCTGGAAACGTCCTGCACGTGGCTGCGCCCGCCGAGCACGCCCCCCACCACCCGCTCGGAAACGTCGAAGCCCAGCGCGCGGAACCCGCTGCGCGCCACCTCGACGGCCAGCGGCAGCCCCACGTATCCCAACCCGATGATCCCGACGACCGCGTCGCGCGACTCGGTGCGGGAAAGAAAATCGTCAAGCCTGGCGCTCATGGTACCACCCTTCGATCGAACGCGGACGCCGCCCCTGGCCGGCGCGCCGGAAACACGCCTCCGTGCGCACCGTAAACCTATAAGATACTGCTACATGGCCGTGCGGCGCAACCCGCCGGGCGGCTACCGCGAGGCCGCCGCGGCTTCCAGCCCGCGCTCGCGCAGCGGCGCCACGCACTCCGGAACCAGGGCGCAGATGCCCAGCAGGCAGTCTTCGGCGCTGCCCACCTCGACGGCGGCGCCCAGCCGGTCGAGCCCGGGCATCAGCGTGTCGGGGGCGGGCTCGTTGGATTGCACGATGCGGATCTTGGCCAGTGCCGTGGGAATGGTGGCCTCGTGCTCCGACATCAGCTCCTCGTGCAGCTTTTCGCCGGGGCGAAGCCCGGTGAACACGATGGGAACGTCGCGGTACGGCTCCAGCCCCGAAAGCCGGATCAGGTTCTCGGCCAGCTCCACGATGCGCACCGGCTCGCCCATGTCGAGCATGCAGATGCGCCCCGCGGCGTCGGGGATCGCCGAGGCCTGCAGCACCAGCTGCACCGCTTCGGGAATGGTCATGAAGTACCGCGTGACGTCGGGGTGCGTCACCGTCAGGGGCTGCCCCGCGTCCATCTGGCGCCGGAACAGGGGAAGCACGCTCCCGTCGGAGCCCAGCACGTTCCCGAAGCGCACGGCGCGGAAGTCGGTGCCCGCGCGGCGCAGCGAGGGCCAGCCCAGCACCACCTGCTCGGCCACGCGCTTGGTGGCCCCCATGACGCTGGAGGGGTGCACCGCCTTGTCGGTGGAGATCAGCACGAACTTGTCGGCGCCGAAGCGGGCGGCCATCTGCGCCACGCACAGGGTGCCCAGCGTGTTGTTCCTCACCGCCTCGACGGCGTTGTCCTCCATCAGCGGCACGTGCTTGTAGGCCGCCGCGTGGAACACGCAGTCCGGGCGGTGCTCGGCGAACACCGACTCCATCCGCCCCTCGTTGGTGATGTCGGCCACCACGGGAACGATGTCGAGCCGCGGGTGTGCGCGGACGAGGTCCAGGACCGCGTAGTACAGCGGCGTCTCGGCCTGGTCCAGCACCACGAGCCGGCGCGGCTCCATGGCGGCCACCTGGCGGGCCAGCTCCGAGCCGATGGAGCCCGCCCCGCCGGTCACCAGCACCACCCGTCCCTCCAGGTCCTCCTGCACGCCGGCCAGCTCCAGCGCCACGGTGTCGCGCCCCAGCAGGTCCTCGACCTGCACCGGCCGCAGCTCGCCCAGGCGCGCGCGGCCGTCCAGCAGCTCGCGCATGGAG
>NZ_DATBNB010000242.1 GCF_036554565.1 Longimicrobium sp.
TGCCCCCCGAGTACACGCGCTTCAGCTTCAGGCGCTTGGCCAGGTTGATGGGCCCGTACAGGCGCCGCTGGCGCAGCCAGTCGCCGCCGACGGTGGCCGCGCGGGCCAGCAGGGGAAAGCGCGGGAGCGACGCGGCGTTCACCCGCTCGCGGGCGGTGGCCGGCAGCGGAAGGGGCGCCAGGGCGGCGAACGCGTACACCTGCTCCAGCACCCGCTCGGGGTGCGCGGCGATGTCGTCGTGAAGCACGGCCAGCACCCGCTCCCGCCCGAACTCGCGGAACCAGCGGGGAAGGTGCGTACCGTAGCGGCTCCCCTCCAGGATGGAGGGCATGGCCTCGACGGCCGCGGCGAACGACCCCGCCACCCGCCCCTTCTTGAGGTGGTGCAGGTACAGCGAAAAGGTGCGCTCGGCCGGGTGCCGCAGGTTGGCGACCACCAGGGCGCCGGGGCTGTGCTCGCGGACGCGCCGGGCCGCCTCGGGGTGCTCCAGGTAGGTGGGGCCCACCTCGGCCAGCCGCTGCCCGGGACGCGCGTGCCGGAAGTGCGACGCGTACCACGCTTCGCCATTGCCGAAGCGGAGGTCGAAGAAGAACGTTTCCTTGACGCCCTGGGGAAAGCACAGGTCCGGGTGCCCGCGCAGGCACTCGTACAGCCAGGTGGTGCCGGCTCGCTGCGGGCCGATTCCGACCAGGTCCAGTTTCATGGCGCGCCTCCCGCCCTGCTCCCACGCCTCACCCGGCCTCCGCCGCGCGTTCGGCGAAGACGAACAGGGTGGGCTTCACGAAGTGCGGCGCGTGCCGCTGGTGCGCCACCCCGAACCGGTACAGCAGGCGCGAAAACCCGAAGTGGGCGGGCTCGGCCTGGTACCCGTACACGTAGTGGCTGAAGCCGTGGCGGCTGAGCATGCGCCGGAGCTTCCACACCGTGTTGCAGCGGTAGACGGTGGGAAACACGTCGCGCTCCTCGCGGGCGTCGCGGGCGTACGCCGTGCGAACCACCTTCGCGTGGTACCGGCCGGGGACCACGCGGGCCAGGACGCCGAAGTAGCTGAACACGTTGGTGGTGCGCATGCACAGCTTTCCGCCGGGACGCAGCACCCGCCGCACCTCGGAAAAGAACAGGGCCGGGTCGGCCACGTGCTCCAGGACGAAGTTGCTGACCACCATGTCGACTGACGCGTCGGGGAGGGGCCAGGGCTTCGCCGGGTCCAGCAGGTGGAACTCGTCGAGGGTGGGGTTTTCGGCGGCGTCGGGGTCCACGTCGATCCCGATCACCCGCGCGCAGCGGCCGCGCAGCGACGACAGCTCGCGGCGCACGTCGACGGTGTCCTCGGAAGCCTTGCCGCGCCCGCACCCCACGTCGAGCACCCGGTGCTCGGGGCGCAGCAGGGCGTTCACGCGCAGGTAGAAGATGATCCCCTGGTCCTGGTCGGTGAAGCCGCCGTACCGGCTCTGCGGGTAGAAGCGGGTCCTGAGGTCGGTCGACTGGGTCGCCACTCGCGGCTCTCGAAGAAGTTGGGATTGCTGGGGGCGCGTCAGGCCGCCGCGGCGGGCCGGGGCCGGATTTCGTCGTACACGGCGCAGACCTGCCCCACG
>NZ_DATBNB010000243.1 GCF_036554565.1 Longimicrobium sp.
GTGGCCCAGCCCGTACAGCGCCCGCGCCAGCTCCGCCGGGAGCGCCTCCCCCGCGAGGTTGAAGGCCCGCACGCTCCGGGGGATGCCGCCGCCGCGCAGCAGCTCCGCCGCCGCGGTGGGCACCATCACCGCCAGCCGCACGTCCTGGTCTGCGACCGAGGGGAGGTCGAGCGCGCTGTCCACCAGCACCAGCTTGCCGCCCCAGCAGAGCGTGCCGAAGACCTCGGCCACCGACACGTCGAAGCTGAAGGAAGTGGCCCCCAGCACCGACGCCCGCTCCCCGGCCGGGACGAGATCCCTCAGGAAGTGGAGCAGGACGACGGTGCCGCGGTGCTGGACGGCCACGCCCTTTGGCCGCCCGGTCGAGCCGGAGGTGAAGATCACGTAGGCGAGGTTGTCCGGCGCCACGCCCGTCCCGGGCGCGTCCTCCGGACCGTCGGCGACGGAGTCCGCCTCCGCGTCCACCGCGAGCACGCCCACGCCGGCCGGGACGCGGCCGGCCAGATCGGATTCCACGACGGCGAGGCGGACCCCCGCGTCTTCCAGCATGACGCCGATGCGCGCGGCCGGGAGCTCCGGGTCGAGCGGCACGTAGGCGCCGCCGGCCTTGAGCACGCCGAGCAGCGCCACCAGCGCGGCGGGCCTGCGGCGCAGGAGGACGCCCACGCGCGCCTCCGGCCCGACGCCCCGACCGCGGAGCGCGTGCGCGAGCCGGTTGGAGGCGCGGTCCAGCTCGGCGTAGGTCAGCGCCCGGCCCCGGTGCACCACGGCGACGGCGTGGGGGGTGCGCCGCGCCTGCGCGGCGAACAGGTCGTGGATGCAGGCGCCGCCGGGATCGTCGTGCCCGGTCGCGCCCCACTCCGTCAGCAGCTGCGCGCGCTCCTCGTCCGCGACGTAGGCGACCCCGGCGGCCGGACGGTCGGCGTCCGCGACGACCGCTCCCGCCAGGCGGGCGAAGTGCCCCGCCATGCGCTCCAGGGTCGCGCGCTCCCACAATTCCGCGCGGAAGGCGAGCGAGCCGGCGAAGCCCCGCTCGTCCTCGGACAGGTCGAGCATGAGGTCGAACTTGGACGTTTCCCCTCCGCCGCTCGCAAGCGGCTCCATCTCCAGCCCGCCCATGCGGGGCCCGTCCCGCTCGGCGTTCTGCAGGGCGAACATCACCTGGAAGAGCGGCGAGTACGCCAGGCTCCGCTCCGGCGCCAGCTCCTCCACCAGCCGCTCGAAGGGGACCTCCTGGTGCTGGTACGCCCCCAGCGTCATTTCCCGCACCCGCCCCAGCAGCTCGCCGAACGTGGGCTCCCCCGACAGGTCGGTGCGCAGCACCAGCGTGTTGACGAAGAAGCCGATCAGCGGCTCCGTCTCCAGGCGCGTGCGCCCGGCGATGGGCGTGCCCACGCTGACGTCCTCCTGCCCCGCGTAGCGCGACAGCAGGAGCTGCCAGGCAGCCAGCAGCGTCATGAACGCCGTCGCTCCCTCGCGCCGCGAGAGCGCGCGAAGCCCGGCTGCAGCCTCCGCGGACAGGCCGACGCGGACGCTCGCGCCGCGCGGGTCCTGCACCTGCGGCCGCGGCCGGTCCGTCGGCAGCTCCAGCAGCGGGGGAGCGCCGGACAGCCGCTCGCGCCAGAAGCCGAGCTTCGCCTCCAGCGTCTCCCCCGTGAGCCAGGCGCGCTGCCAGGCGGCGTAGTCCGCGTACTGCACCGGCAGCTCGGGAAGCTCCGCCCCGCGCCCGGTCTCCTGCGCGCCGTAGAGCGCGGAGAT
>NZ_DATBNB010000244.1 GCF_036554565.1 Longimicrobium sp.
CCTATCCTTGTGGCACGTTCCGGGGCACGGTGCCCCGGAGCCTGACCTCCCCGCGGCGACGACGGGGACCGCCGACCCGGAGCGACGAAAATGCAACGCACCTCGCTGAAGTTCTTTGCCGCCCTGGCGCTCGCCGCCACGTCCGCCGCCTGCACGCAGGGGAACGCCAAGCCGGCCGACACCGCCGCGGCGCCCAACGTGGTGACCATCACCGCGGCCGACTTCAACTACCAGTCGCCGGCCACCATCCCCGCGGGGATGACGACGATTCGCCTGGTGAACAACGGCACCGAGATGCATCACGTGCAGCTGGTGCGCCTGGACGACGGGCACACCGTGCAGGAGCTGATGCAGGGGATGAGCGGGCACGACGGGCCGCCGCCGCCCTGGGTGCACTTCGTGGGCGGGCCCAACACGCCCGTCCCCGGTGGCGGCGTCTCCGAGGCCACGCTGGACCTGAAGGCGGGGACGTACGCCATGCTCTGCTTCATTCCGTCCAAGGACGGCGTGCCGCACGTAGCCAAGGGGATGGTCAAGCCGCTGACCGTGGTTGCCGGGGAAGGCGCGGCGGCCGCAGCGCCGGTGGCGGACCTGGACATGAACCTGGCGGATTACTCGTTCGCGACGAACACGGAGCTCACGGCGGGGCGCCGGACCATCAAGGTGCAGAACGTGGCCGTGCAGCCGCACGAGGTGGTGCTGGTGCAGCTGGCGCCGGGCAAGACGCTGCACGACATGATGGCGTGGATGATGAACGAGAACGGCCCCCCTCCGGGGCGCCCGGTGGCGGGGACCACGGGCCTGGACCGCGGCGAGGTGAACTACATCACGGCCGACTTCCAGCCGGGCGAGTACGCGCTGCTCTGCATGCTCCCCGACGCCAAGGACGGCAAGCCGCACATCGCCCACGGCATGGCGCGCCAGATCACCGTCCGCTGACGCGCGGAAGGTGATGGACGAGATCCGCCCCCGCCCGGGGTTCCGGGCGGGGGCGGATCTGTGTCGATCATCGGCTGCGGGGAAGTTCGACCGAGGCCCGGCGCATGCCGCGGGTGGCCCCTCTCCCGGCCTCTCCCCCGCAAACAGCGCGGGAGAGAGGAGCACTTCAATCGGGGTTCGATGGGCTGCGCCGCATGCTGCGGGAGCCCCCCATCCCCAGCCCTTCCCCCGCAAACTGCCGCGGGGGAAGGGAGCCAGCCCGGTGCGATGGGCCGCGCCCGGTGCGCGGGCGGAGGCTGCTGGCCAGGGCTCGGTGCGTTTCGAAACGGCCGGCGCATTCCTCGGCTGCCCTCACCCCCGGCCCCTCTCTCGCGAGCGGGAGAGGGGAGAATTCGATTGCGCTCCGGCGAGCCTGGCGCACTCGACTCCGCATGCAGTCCGCGAAGGCGGACTTCGGGCCGTCGTTGCCGCGAATTCATTCGCCCCAGCAGGGCCGGGCCTCGCTCACGTGTGGGGTGGGCCCCCCAAACCCTCTCCCGCTTGCGGGAGAGGGTGGCACGCGTGTCAGCGCGGCCGGGTGAGGGCCCCACGGCAGCCGAGGCCACGCACACGAACTACGCCCATTACCACTCGCCGCTACCCAGCCAGCAGCCGCAGCGACGACCTGCCCGCCACACCCAGCTGCGCGTACGTGCACTGCTCCGGCGCCTTGTCGGGGCGCCAGCGGACGAACTTGGTCCCGTGGCGAAAGCGGCCGCCGCTCATGTGATCGTAGCCCACCTCCACTACCAACTCGTGCGCCAGCGATTCCCATTCCGTGGACCGCTCGTTCATCCGCGTCCACCGGCTGGGCCCTCCGGGCGCGGAGCCGGTGAATCCCGGCGGCCCGCGCAGCGCCTCCAGCCGCGGCGTCAGCGCCTCGCGCTCCTCGCGGCTCATCGCCGAGCAGAACCCCACGTGGTTCAGCAGCCCCTGCTCGTCGAACAGGCCCAGCAGCAGCGACCCGACGATCGGCTCCTTCTGCGCGTAGCGAAACCCGCCCACGACGCAGTCCACCGTGCGGACGTTCTTGATCTTCACCATCCCCGTGCGCTCGCCGGAGAGGTAGGGCAGGTCCAGCCGCTTCGCCATCACCCCGTCCAGCCCCCGCTCGCCCTGCTCCAGCCACGCGCGCGCCTGCGTTTCGCTGCAGCTGGCGGGCGACAGGCGTACGGCCCCGCCGAAGAACTGCCCGGCGAACGCCTCCAGCTTTTCCCGCCGCTCGCGGAGGGGGCGGTCCGTCACCGGGCCGCCGCGGGCGCCCAGCAGCAGGTCGAAGCCCACCATGATCGCGGGATGCGCCGCCGCCAGCTTGTTCACGCGGCTCGCCGCGGGGTGCAGGCGCAGCTGAAGCTCCTCGAACGAAAGCGCGTCGCCCACGGGCACGACGATCTCGCCGTCCAGCACGAAGCGGCTGGCGTTCAGCCCGCGGAGGGCGTCGACCACGTCGGGAAAGTAGCGGCCCAGCGGCTTGCCGGCCTTGGAGCGGAGCTCCACCTCATCCCCGTCGCGAAAGGCGAGGCAGCGGAAGCCGTCCCACTTGGGTTCGTACTGCCACTCGTCGCCGGTCGGCAGCGCGTCCCACTGCTCGCTCTCGGCAACGGGAAAGTCGGTGGCGATGGGCAGGTTCACAGCAGCCCCGCCAGGTCGAAGCGCCCGCGCTTCTGCGTCAGCGGCTTCCACAGGTCTCCCACTTTTGCGAGGCGCGCCGGGGCGTTCCGGAGGTCGAAGGCCGCCAGCTCGATGCCACCCTCCACTTCCTCCCACGTCACCGGCATGGAAACCGTGGCCCCCGGCTTGGCGCGAACGGAGTAGACCGAGGCCAGCGTGCGGCCCCACGCGTTCTGGTTGTAATCCACCAGTACCCGCCCGTGGGGCCGCTTGGCGACACGGTATTCGGCGGTCACGAGCGCCGGATCGATCTTTTCCATCGCCCGCGCGAACTCCTTGGCGAAGCTCCACACCTGCTTCTGCGTGGGCCCATGGACGATGGGCACGTACACGTGGATGCCGCTGGACCCCGTCGTCTTGGCGTACGAGGTCATCCCCAGCTTCCGCAGGTTGTCGCGCACCATCAGCGCCGTCTGCCGCACCTTGGCGAAGTCGGCGCCGGGCACGGGATCCAGGTCGAAGTGCAGGTAATCCGGGCGATTCGTGTCGTCGCAGCGGGAGTACCAGGGGTTCAGGTCGATGCACCCCAGGTTCACCAGCCACAGCAGCGAGGCCAGGTTGTTGACCATCGGAAAGTCGATGACGCTGGCCGACGCGTGCTCGATGGAGCAGGTCTTCAGCCACGACGGCGCGTTCTCCGGCGTGCGCTTCATGAAGAAGAACTTGCCGTTCCACCCGTTGGGATACCGCTTCATCACCATGGCGCGGTCCACCAGGTGTGGAAGCAGGTACGGCGAAACGGCAACGTAGTAGCGCAGCAGGTCGCCCTTGGTGATGCCCAGCTCGGGCCAGAACGGCTTGTGGAGGTTGGTGAGGTTCACCGCCCGCCCGCCGACGCGCACCTCGCACGCCTTGCCCTTCCGGGGGATGATGTCGGGCGTGGCCTCGGCGTCGGGAACGCTGGTGGTGACGGGCCTGGGCCGCGGGGCCGCCTTGGGCCTGGCGCGGGGGGAGGCGGGCTGTGCGGCGCGTGGCGTCATGGGGCGGATTTCTTCCACGATCGAGGTGAAAGTTTGGGCGGGCGCCTGCCGGTGCGCACCGCGCCGAGGACAGGCGCGTACTCCAGCTCCGGCCCGTCGGCGGCGGCGCGCAGCATCAGCCCACCCCGGCTCATGTCGCCGCGCCCCACGAAGTCCACGGGAAAGAGCAGCCGCTCCCCGAAGATCCCCGCCAGCACGTCGACGTACTTGCCCGACGCCACGCTTCCCAGCAGAACGAATGCCGTTCCCGGCCCGGCCGCCTCGTTCAGCGCCCGCGCGTGCTCCTCCAGCGGCCCGCGGTAGCCGGCGTTCGTCACCGAAACGTCGCCCTGCTCGGCGAACTTGCGCAGCACGGAAAGCGGAATGGGTGATTCCGGCGGCACCAGCCCGCGCGTCGGCGTGATCACCAGCGCACCCGGCAATCCCGCCGGCGGCGCGGCAAAGGCGCGCGAGTAGGCGATCTTGCCGCGGAAGTACAACCCGCTCAGAAAGCTGAACACGTCGCCCAGCGGCGCACCGCCCGGCTCCCGCAGCTTCTGGGCGAGGGGAAACGAGGCCGCGTCGCGCATCACCATCTGCCCGCGCTTGCCCCCGCAGTACGCGGGCGACAGCAGGAAAATTCGAGGGAAATCCATACGCTTTCAGCCGAGCAGAACGCGTGCCGGGCCGTGCACCCCGTTCACATCCCGCCACGCGTGGTACCAGTTAAGCGCATGGGATTGCGGTGGATGGAACGCGAGAGCATAGTACCGCGCTCGCCTGTCCACGATGCGCACTCTTGCTACGTATAACGCTATCCGTTATACTCGGCCGGGAGGGGATCTGGACGGCCATTCCGCCACTCCAGACCTCCCGCTCGACGATGATCGTCTCATTCAAGGATCATGGCACACGCGATGTGTTCCTCAGCAACGACTCACGACGAGCAAGGAACACATGCCCGTCCATCCTGTGGCTGGCTGCGCGTGATCGGCTGGACCAGATCCACGCGGCCACGCGGCTCCCGCAATTGCGGATGCCACCCGGCAATCACCTCGAGGCATTACGCGGGGACAGGCTCGGACAGTTCAGCATCCGAATCAATCGGCAATTTCGCGTGTGTTTTCGCTGGGTCGGCGGACACGCGGAAGATGTGGAAATCGTGGACTATCACTGAGGAGCGATAGAGATGAGTATCACACGAGCGGAGCACCCGGATCCATTGGCGGACAGCCTCAGCAAGCACATTGCTCACATGCTCCCGACACACCGCACCCCGACTCCGCCGGGCGAGATGCTGTTGCGCCAGTTCATGGAGCCGAGTGGGCTTTCTCAGGCCGAGTTGGCCAGGCGCATCGGCGTCTCGTATCCGCGAGTGAACGAGCTGGTGAACGGAAAGCGGAGCCTCACGCCCGACACCGCCCTGCGGCTGGCGCGGCTCTTCGGCGTTAGTGTGGAGTTTTGGATGACTACGCAGATGCTGTGGGACATGTGGCACGTGATCTACTCGCCTGTGGCAGCTGACATCGAGAAGATCGAGCCGATGTGGCCAGAGGTGAGTGAGGACGATATCCCGTTCGAAGACGAGTTCGTCCCCGCGCCGGAGCAGTCCGCCGCGGATTGATCTGCCGAGGCTCGCGCCGGCGCTTGTCCCCCGGCGCGGCGCGCGCCTACCTTGGGGATCTCCCTTCCGCGCCCCCTGCCCGGAGCGTCGCAGGGCTTTCTACATCCGCCCACAGTCCCCGCGCGGCACCACGCTGGGCATCGCGTTCGTCCTGTGGCTGGTGGGAGCGCTGGAGATGCTCGCGGGTATCCAGCTGCCTTGGGAGCTGGGGCGATGGGCGCTCCTGCTTGCCGGCGCGCTGCTGATGCTGGGCTGCATGCTCAAGGGCCTGTGACGCCGATGCGCGACTTACCGCTGGACTGCCGATGATCTTTCGAAGTGCCTGTCTCCTTCTGGCCGTGGCGATGCTCTCCGCCGTGCCGCCGCTCACGGCGCAAGCCCCCGCGCCGCGCCTGGACGAGATGATGAGCCCCGGTGTGTCTGCCGGGCTGGCGCGACACCGCGCGGCCACGCTGAGCGACGTGCGCTATCGCCTGGAGCTGGACGTGACGCGGGATTCCGTGGCGTCGGGCCGGGTGGCTGCCACGTTCACCCGGGTGGCGGATGCCGGCGACCTGGTGATCGACTTCCGGGGGCCGTCTCTTGGGCCACTGACGGCGAACGGGCAGGCGGTGGCGGACCGGGAGTGGAGGAACGGGCACCTGCGCATTCCCGCCCGGCACCTGCGCGCGGGCGAGAACACGGTGACCGCCGAGTTCACGGCGCGGATCGCGGCATCGGGCGCCAGCATCATCCGCTTCAAGGACGACACGGACGGCTCCACGTACCTGTACACGCTGCTGGTGCCGGCCGACGCCAACCAGCTCTTCCCCTGCTTCGACCAGCCGGACCTCAAGGCCCGCTTCACCGTCGGCATTACCGCCCCCCGGCAGTGGCAGGTGCTGGCGAACGGCGCGGCGACGGGTGTGGAGCCGGCGGGAGAGGCCAGGCGCTGGTCGTTTGCGGAGACGGACCCCATCAGCACCTACCTCGCGGCGTTCGCGGCGGGGCCGTGGAAGGTGTGGAGGCCGGAGTCGGCCGGCGGCGTGGGCCTGTTCGCGCGGGCCAGCCGCGCGGCCGAGGTGGAGGCCGATTCGCTGATCGCCATCAACCGGCGCGCGGTGACGTGGCTGGAGCGCTACTTCGGCGTGCCCTATCCGTTCGACAAGTTCGAGATGCTGCTCGCGCCCGCCTTTCCGTTCGGCGGAATGGAGCACGTGGGTGCCATCTTCTACAACGAAAACCAGTTCATCTTCCGCGAGGCGCCCACGCTCGGCCAGCAGATCGGGCGCAAGTCCACCATCTACCACGAGGTGGCGCACCAGTGGTTCGGCGACCTGGTGACCATGCGCTGGTTCGACGACCTGTGGCTGAAGGAGGGCTTCAGCACCTACATGGCCGCGCGGATGCAGGGCGAGCTGGACCCGGAAAGCGAGGCGTGGAAGACGTTCTATCTGCGCAACAAGCCGCTGGCCTATGGAACGGACCAGACGTCGGGCACCACGCCCGTGTGGCAGGATCTGCCCAACCTTGACCTGGCGAAGAGCAACTACGGCCCCATCGTCTACAACAAGGCGCCGTCCATCATCAAGCAGCTGAACTTCCTGGTGGGCGATTCGGCGTTCCAGGCGGGGCTCACGCGCTTTCTGACCCGCCACGCGTACGGCAACGCGACGTGGCGGGACTTGCTGGATGCGCTGGAGGAGACGTCGGGGACCAGCCTGGACGCGTTCGGCGAGCAGTACATCCAGCGCGCCGGGATGCCGGTGGTGCAGCCGCGGATGGAGATCGTGGACGGGCAGATCACCGGCCTGACCCTGCACCAGCGTCCCGCCCGCGAGCTGGCCGGCGACCCGGGCGGATGGTGGCCCGGGCGCGTGCTCGTGCGCCTGGCGTACCACGACGAGGAAGACATGGTGATCCCCGTCACCTTCACCGGCGAGATGACGCGTGTCGCGGCGGCCGAGGGGCTGCCCGCGCCCGACTACGTGTGGAGCAACGAGGGCGATTACGGCTACGGCTTGTTCCTGCTGGACTCCGCGAGCGCGTC
>NZ_DATBNB010000245.1 GCF_036554565.1 Longimicrobium sp.
CAGCGTGGGGGGCACGTCGAGAGGAATCCCCATGGCGTCGTGGATGATCCGGACCACGGGCTGGTGCATCGCGTCGGGCCGGGTGCTGGGGGCCACCACCACGGCCAGCTCGTAGCTGTCCAGGATGACCAGCGACCCCACGGGGTAGATGCCGGTCATGCTGATGAACGCCTTCACGATCAGCGGGTCGAAGCCGCGCGCGTGGTTGTCGCGCATCTCGCGCAGCACCTTGTCCGCGGGCCACGGCTGCGCCTGGTAGCTGCGCTTGGTGGTGGCCGCGTCGAAGCCGTCGGCGATGGCCACGATGCGGCTGAACACCGTGGGGTTGCGCGGCCGGATGGAGCGCGGGTAGCCGCTCTGGTCCACCTTCATGTGGTGCTCGTACGCCATGAGCATGGCGCGCAGGGGCAGCTCGGCCAGGCCGCGCATCTCGAACAGCTGCATCAGCCCCTCGGCCGGGTGCTCCTTGAGCACGGCGAACTCGGGTTCCGTCAGCGGGCCGGCCTTGTTGATCAGGTCCACCGGCATGCGCACCTTGCCCACGTCGTGCAGGAGCGCGCCCAGCCCCAGCTCGTACAGCTGGCTCTTGTGGAACCCCAGCTTCTTGCCCAGGGCGACGGAGAAGATGCACACGTTCACCGAGTGGGTGAAGGTGTACTCGTCGTAGTCGCGCAGGCTGGTGAGGCCCATGATGCTGGCCTCGTTGCTCAGCACCTGGTCAACGATGGACTGCACGGCGCGCTTGACGGGGCGAAGGCTCACCCCGCGCCCCATCCGCAGCCCCGTCATCACCTCGCGGGCCACGGCCACCGTCTGCGCGTAGGCGCGCTTGGCCATGCGCCGCGCCTCGTCGTCGCGCGGGTCCGGCTCGCTTTCGCGGTCGGGCGCCACCGACAGGTGCACCACGGAGGTGCGCCCCAGCCGCTCCAGGAAGGTGCCGAAGGGGTCGTCGCCCCCCGGCGCGGTGTTCACCAGGGCCAGGAACGCCGTCCACTCGGGCGCCGTGACGCCGGCGGCCACCTCCAGCTCGCCGATGCCGTGCCCCGCCAGCGCCCGCCCCACCGCGCCGTAGGTGGCGTAGCTGTGAAGGTCGATGCGCAGCCGCAGGTCGTTCACGAAAAAGAAGTCGCCCACGAAGCGCAGCGTGATGTGCTCCTCTACCTCCAGCAGCTCCAGGGTGATGGACTCCAGCTCGCCCAGCGCGTTGACCACCGCCTGGTTTTCCAGCGGGTACAGCTGCAGCGACCGCAGCGCCGCGGCGATGGCGAACAGGAAGTCGCGGCCGCGGCGCTGCAGCCCGCGCTCGTCGCTGGGGGCGCCGCCCCCCGGAAAGGCGCGCGGCTCGGCGGAAAGGGCCTGCTCGGTCATGGCTGCTTGATCGCGCGAAGGGCGCGGCCCACGGCGCTGCGGACCACGGGGTCGGCGTCCGCCGCCGCGGCGGTCAGCGCCTTTTCGGCGGCCGGGTGGCGCACTCGCCCCAGCCCCAGCGCGGCGCAGGCCCTCATCTCTCCCGTCTCGCGCCGGCCCAGCCAGCTCTTGCCGTTGAGAACGCGGTCCAGCAGCGCGACGGATTCTGCCCCGGCGAGTGCCCCGTACGCCTCGAAAAAGGCGATGCGCTCCGTGAGCTCCGACTCGCGCAGGCGGCGCGAGTCCAGCACCTGCTCCAGCCGCGCGCGGGCGGGGGCCCAGCGCAGGGCCGCCAGCGCGCGGGCCGCGGCCACCCGCACGTCGCGGTCGGCATCTTCCAGCACCGTTTCCAGCGCGCCGCTCCCCGTGGGCGAGCGAAGCTCCTGCAGCGCCTCGACGGCGGCCAGCCGCACGCGGGCGTCGGCGTGGGCCAGCAGCCCCGCCAGGTCCGGCCCGCCCTCCACCACCTTCAGCCGGCCGATCAGCCGCGCGGCCCCGGCGGCCACGTCGGGGTCGGCGGCGGCGGCCAGGGGGCGCAGCGCCTGGGGGGTGATGGAGGCCAGCCGCTCGGCCGCGCCCAGCAGCGCGGTGCGCGAACCGGGGGTGGCGCTGCACTCGCCCGCCTTCAGCAGGGGGCCCAGCGCCTCGGGGGGAAAGAACGCCAGCAGCGCGGAAAGCTGCTCGCGGTCCAGCGTTTCGCCCTCCTGCTCCACGATGCGCGCCAGCTCCCCCACCGTTTCCGCCTGGGCCAGCTGCGAGAACAGCCCCCGCATGGCCCGCAGCACCGCCGGGCCGAAGCGTCCCGCGGTGGCGGTCTTCACCAGCTCCGCGAGCATGTACGCCGCCGTGCCCAGCCGCGCCGCCCCCAGCAGGGTGGGGAGGATGTCGCCGCAGATGCCGATCACCTGCTTCTGGCGCTCCGGCGTCCCGTCGTCCAGCCGGTCGAAGAGGGCGTTCAGGACGTCGGTCCACAGGTCGCGCCCCATCTCGCGATGCAGCTCCGCCTCCAGGCGGCGCATCTCGCCCTCGTCCAGGAAGTACAGCGCCTCCTGGAAGTCCTCGGTCGAAACGCTGCGGGCCGGCTCGGGGTCTTCGCGCGGGGGGCGCGACGCGCGCGCGGCCGTGCGGCCGGAGGCTTCGGGCGGCTTCACCCCCTCGCCCAGCGGCTCCACGTACCGGTAGCGCAGGCACGCCCAGTCGTGGTCCCAGAGCAGGGTCAGCAGGTCTTCTTCGTCGGCGCGCAGCCGGTGGGCGCGGGCCAGCAGCGACACGAAGCGGTCCAGGTCGTCGCCCTCGAACCCCGGCTGAAAGCTCAGCTCGCGGATGCCGTCGCGGTACAGCAGGAAGGCCAGGTTGTCGCGCTCCTCGCCCACGTAGGCGGCGGCCCCCTCCCACAGGATCTCGCGCTCCTCGATCTGCACCCGCAGAAACGGGAGCCGGCTCCACAGCCCGGCCATCCGCTCGCGCAGCGACTCGACGAAGCGGTCCAGCGAGGGCGACTGGCCCTCGTACAGCAGGTGCGTGCGCAGCGCCTTGGCGAAGCCGCGCACCACTTCCTGAACATCCGCGCGCACCGCGGCGTCGCCATCCCCGTGCGGGGCGGCGGCGAGCGGGGCGGGATCGAGCAGGGTGTCGGTCATGGAGTGGAGAGGAGGATGGTACGGCGGGGCGCGGCCGGGTCAGCGGGCGCCGGTCATGTCGGCTACCTGGGCCACGTCCTTGTCGCCGCGGCCGGACAGGCACACCACCACGGGGCCGGCGTCCTTCCAGCGGGCGCCCTCGCGGAGCACGTAGGCGATGGCGTGCGCCGACTCCAGCGCGGGGATGATCCCCTCCAGCCGCGCCAGCCGTCCGAAGGCGTCCAGCGCCTCGGCGTCGGTGATGGAGGTGTATTGCGCCCGGCCGGCGTCCTTGAGGTACGAGTGCTCGGGCCCCACGCCGGGGTAGTCCAGCCCGGCGGAGATGGAGTGCGCGGCCGCCACCTGCCCCGCCTCGTCCTGCAGCAGGTAGCTCAGGCAGCCGTGCAGCACCCCCGGCTTGCCGGCGGTGAGCGTGGCGGCGTGCCGGGGCGTATCCACCCCGTCCCCCGCGGCCTCCACACCGACGAGTTCCACGCCCTCGTCCCCCACGAACGGGTGGAACATGCCGATGGCGTTGGAGCCCCCGCCCACGCAGGCCACCACCGCGGCGGGAAGGCGCCCCTCCACCTCCAGGAACTGCGCCCGCGACTCGCGCCCGATGACGGACTGGAAGTCCCTGACCATGCGGGGATAGGGATCGGGCCCCACCACCGAGCCGATGATGTAGTGCGTGTCGCGGACGTGGGTCACCCAGTGGCGGATGGCCTCGTTGGTGGCGTCCTTGAGGGTGCGCGTGCCGCTGGATACGGGGCGAACCTCGGCGCCCAGCAGGTTCATGCGATACACGTTCAGCGCCTGCCGCCGGACGTCTTCCTCGCCCATGTAGACGATGCACTCCATCCCGAACAGCGCGCAGGCCGTGGCGGTGGCCACGCCGTGCTGCCCCGCGCCCGTCTCGGCGATGATGCGCGACTTGCCCATCCGCCGCGCCAGCAGCACCTGCCCCAGCGAGTTGTTGATCTTGTGCGCGCCAGTGTGGTTCAGGTCTTCGCGCTTCAGGTACACCCGCACGCCCCCCGCCGCCTCACCCAGGCGGTCGGCGCGGTACAGCGGCGTGGGCCGGCCCCCGAAGTCGCGCCCGAGGGCCCCCCGCTCGGCCCCGAACGCGGGGTCGGCCGCGGCCTCGCCGTACACGCCGATCAGCTCGTCGAGCGCGGTGACCAGCGTTTCGGGCACGAAGCGCCCGCCGAAGTCGCCGAACCGCCCGGACATCCCGTCCGCCCACGCGGCACCCGCCGCACCTGCCTCGAACGCCATCAACGCACCTGCTTGGAAAGGGATTGCACCTGCTCGACGAATTCCCGCACCGCGTCCGGGTCCTTGACCCCCGGCGAGACCTCCACCCCGGAGCTCACGTCCACCGCGTGGGGGCGAAGGATGGCCGCGGCTTCGGCGACGTTGTGCGGGGTCAGTCCGCCGGCCGCAACCAGCCGCATTCCGGGCGGAAGCTCGCCCAGGCGCTCCGCCACCTCGGCCCAGGGAAAGCGGGTGCCGGTGCCGCCGTGTGCCGCCGGGCTGTACCCGTCCAGCAGCAGCGCGTCCACCGAACCCGCGTACCGATGGATGGCTCGGGAGAAGTCGTCCGCGCCGCGCGCGCGGACCGCCTTCCACACTTCGTACCCCGCGGCGCGCATTCGGTCCGCCAGCTCGGGAGGCTCGTCGCCGTGCAGCTGAAGCACGTGCAGGCCGGCCTCCCGGGCGTCCGCGAGAAGCGCGTTCTCGCCCGCGTCCACGAACACGCCCACGCGCCTGGCCGGTATGCCGCCAAGTATAACGTTTGCGCGCGCCGCCGTCACGGTTCTTTTTCCGCCGGGCGCAAGGATCACCCCCAGGTACGCGGCCCCCGCCGTGGAGGCAAGTGCAGCATCTTCTGGCCGCATCAGGCCGCACACTTTTACGGCGGGGGTCCAGGTCATGCAGGGCGCGCCCCCGCGGCCTTCGCACGGCCGGACAGCGCGGCGGCGGCGGCGGCCACGTCGGGTTGCCGCATCAGCGACTCGCCCACCAGGATGGCGTCCACCCCGGCCGCGCCCAGCCGGTCCACGTCGGCCGCCGTGCGGATTCCGCTTTCGGCCACATAGGTGACGGATTCGGGTACTCCGGCCGCCAGTTCCAGCGACAATTCCAGCCGGGTGGCGAAGGTGTCGAGGTCACGGTTGTTCACCCCCACCAGGGTGGCCCCGGCGGAAAGGGCGCGGTCCAGCTCCGCGAGCGTGTGCGCCTCCACCAGCGCGTCCATGCCCAGTTCGCGCACCAGGGCATGGAGGTCTTCCAGCAGCGGCTGCTCCAGGATGCGGGCGATCAGCAGCACCGCGTCGGCGCCGGCGGCGCGCGCCTCCCACACCTGCACGGGGTCGATCACGAAGTCCTTGCGGATGATGGGGAGCGCCACCGCCGCATGGACGGCGCGAAGCGCATCCAGGCCACCCCCGAAATAGTCGCGGTCGGTGAGAACGGAGAGCGCCGCCGCGCCCCCGGCGGCATAGGCGCGGGCGATCTCCGCCGCGTCCGCCCCCGGGCGAATGTCGCCGGCCGAGGGGGAGCGCCGCTTGACCTCGGCCAGCAGCCGCACTTCCGCGGGGCGCTTCAGGGCCGCCGCGAACCCGCGCGGGGGCGGCGCCTGGCGTGCAATGTCGCGGTATTCGGCAAGCCGCGGCGAGGTGGCTTTCACCTCGCCGCGCTTGGTTTCTACGATCCGATCCAGGATGCTTGCACTCAAAGTTTCACCAGAACCTTGCGCTTCGGTTTGCGTTCGGGCATATTGCTTCGGTACCTGTTCGGACGCACACCCCGGAACCCAGCGGAGAGGCGGATGGCGCTCACCAAGAAGCAGCGGCAGATCCTCGACTACGTCGAAAGCTTCGTCGAATCGAACGGCTACTCGCCGAGCTACGAGGAGATCGCGGACCACTTCGGCTACAACTCGCTGGCGACGGTGCACGAGCACCTCACCAATCTGGAGCAAAAAGGCTTTCTCCGGAAGAACTACAACAAGAGCCGTTCGCTGGAGATCGTCCGGGCAGACCTTCACGCCCCCGCGCTGGAGCTGCCGCTGAAGGGCGAGGTGGCGGCGGGCCTGCCCATCGAGGCGGTGCCCGATGGCATGGAAGAAACGGTCACCGTACCGCACGACATGGTGCGCCGCGGCGAGAACTACGTGCTGCGGGTGCGGGGCGACTCCATGATCGAGGAGCAGATCCGCGACGGCGACTACATCATCGTGAACTCGCGGCAGACGGCGGAGAACGGCGAGATGGTGGTGGCGCTGGTGTCGGACGGAACGGTGGGCGGCTCGGCGACGGTCAAGAAGTTCTACCGCGAGGCGGGCAACCGCATTCGCCTGCAGCCGGCGAACGAGACCATGAAGCCCATGTACTTTCCCGCGGACGCCGTGGCGATCCAGGGGATCGTGGTGGGCGTGATCCGCAAGTACTGATCAGGTGACCATGGACGACGTCCGGCCGGCTGGCGGGCGCGTCCGCCGGCCCTGCACCGGCCCCGCCTTCGGGCGGCTGGCCAGGGTGCGGGTCCGGGCCGATCTTCGCCCGGCGCGTGCCGGGCGCCACGTGAAAGGGAGTGCCATGAAGTCCGAGGCTTCGGTGCTGTTCGTGGTGGGAAAGCTGGGAAAGAACGACAAGCGGATGATGGTGCTGGAGGACAAGACGCCGCCGCCCATCCCCGGCCCCTTCGAGCTGCGCGCGGTCTTTTCGCGGTAAGAGGCGGGATTCGGCATTCCGCACTCTCATTAGCCATTTTCGCCGCGCGGCCCAGAGGCCTCTTCGCACGGGCTGCAGGGGCTGCACGGGCGAATGAATTCGCTGCAACAAACACACGAAATCCACCTTCGTGGATTGGCTTGTTCTTGGGTGAGCCCGGGTGTGTGGCGCGCCCAGTGGTGGGTGTAGTCAAGCCCCGACACGGTCCGCTCACGAGTCCCGTTCGGGGCTTCATCACGCGCCGAACCTGCCGAAGCGCGATCGAATTCTCCCCTCTCCCGCTTGCGGGAGAGGGGCCGGGGGAGAGGGCAGCCGGGGAATGCACGGCCGTTCTCCAGTCGCACCGAAGCTTGGGACGATACCCAGCCCAAGCATCGGCACTCGAGGAGACGCACCGGGCTAGCTCCCTTCCCCCGCGCAGTTTGCGGGGGAAGGGCTGGGGATGGGGGGCGCCCGTCGAGCGCGCCGGCCTCCGCCGAGTGCACCAGGCAAGCCAGGGTAACCAACTCCGCCCTCGCGCCCTGACCCATCGAACACCCCGAACCGCTCCCCCTACCGCGTCGCGCGGCGCAGCGCCTCTAGTTTGGCGTACCCCGCCCCGGCTTCGAGCGACTCGTCTGCCAGGGCGACGCCGGCCACGAGCGACTCGGCCATCCCCGCGCAATAGATCGCCGCGCCCGCGTTCAACACGGCGGCCGCGCGCGCCGAGCCGCCAATCTTGCCCCGCAGGACGCCCTCGATCTTCCGCGCGTTGTCTTCGCGTTCCCCGCCCTCCAGTCCAATCACGTCGAACCGGGGCCAGTCGAGCTCTTCCACCGGGTCGAAGGTGCGGCGGGTGATCGTTCCCCCATCCACCTCCAGGATTTCCGTGGGCCCCAGGGGGCTCAGCTCGTCCATCCCGGGCTGGCCGTGCACCACCAGCGCCCGCTCGTGCCCCAGTTCCAGCAGGGCGCCCGCGATCAGTTCCAGCAGCGCTGGGTCGCTCACCCCCACCACCTGGCGCCGCGCCCCGGCCGGGTTGGTCACGGGGCCCAGCACGTTCATCACCGTCGGCATCGCCAGCTCGCGGCGGATGGGGCCCACGTGGCGCATGGCCGGGTGGTGAAGGGGCGCGAACATGAACACGATTCC
>NZ_DATBNB010000246.1 GCF_036554565.1 Longimicrobium sp.
CCCGAGCAGCACACCGACTTCATCTTTTCCGTCATCGGCGAGGAGCTGGGCTTCGTCGGCGTGATGGCGGTGCTGGTCACCTTCGGCCTGGTCTTCTGGCGGCTGATCCGCATCGCCGAGCGCTCGCGCGATCCCTTCGCCTCGCTGGTGCCCATCGGCCTGCTGGGCAGCTGGTTCACCCACGTGCTGATCAACGTGGGAATGACGGTGGGCGTGATGCCCGTCACCGGCATCCCGCTGCCCTTCATCAGCTACGGTGGCTCGTTCCTCCTGGTGAACCTGCTGGCCATGGCCGTCATCCAGCGAATCGCCGCCGAAAAGGCGCGCTAGCCCCCCTCGGGGCTGGCGCGCCTCCGCGTGTGGCGTCCGTCCGTATTCCCCCTGTCCAACTCCGGTCCTCATGGCCTGGTTTCGCAAGCCCAAGACGCGCCTGCAGGCGGCCGACCGCCGCGACCTGCCCGGCGAGCTGTGGGAAAAGTGCCCCAACTGCAACGACATCCTCTACACCCAGAAGCTCAAGGAGAACTGGAACGTCTGCCCCAGCTGCGCCTTTCACCTGCGCCTTTCGGCCGACGGGTACGTGTCGCTGCTGATCGACGAGGGCACGTTCACCGAGTTCGACGCCGACCTGCGCTCGGCCGATCCGCTGGGGTTCGTGGACCTGAAGCCCTACCGCGACCGGCTGATCGCGGCGGAGCGCAAGAGCACCCACGGCGACGCGGTGCTCACGGGCGACGGCGAGCTGGACGCGGTTCCCGTTTCCATCGGCGTGATGGACTTTTCGTTCATCGGCGGGTCGATGGGGTCGGTCGTGGGCGAGAAGCTGGCGCGCGCCGGGTTGCGGGCGCTGGAGGGGCGCAAGCCGCTGATCATCATTTCGCAGTCGGGCGGAGCGCGGATGATGGAGGGGATCTTCAGCCTGATGCAGATGGCCAAGACCTCGGCCGTCCTCGCGCAGCTCCACGAGGAGGGGCTGCCCTACGTGTCGATCCTGACGGACCCCACTACCGGCGGCGTGACGGCGTCGTACGCCATGCTGGGCGACATCAATGTGGCCGAGCCCAACGCGCTGATCGGATTCGCGGGGCCGCGGGTGATCGAGCAGACCATCAAGCAGGAGCTGCCCGAAGGCTTCCAGCGCTCGGAGTTCCTGCTGGAGTTCGGCATGCTCGACGACATCATCGACCGCCGCAAGATGAAGCCGTACGTGTCGCGGATGCTGCGGCACATGATGGGGCTGCCCGCGTCGGAGGCGGCGCGGGCCTGGGAAGCGGCGTGACGCCCGACGATCCCGCCGCCTGGCTGTTCGCCCGCACCTCGGGCGGCATCCGCTGGGGGCTGGAACGGACGGAAGAACTGCTCGCCCGTGCGGACCATCCGCACCGGCGATTCGCTTCCGTGCACGTGGCGGGCACCAACGGCAAGGGCTCGGTATCGGCGCTGTGCGAATCCGCCCTGCGCGCCGCGCACCCGGGGCGGACGATCGGCCTCTACACCTCGCCCCACCTGGTGTCGTTCCGTGAGCGTATCCGCATCGGCGGGAGGGCTGTGGACGCGGACCTGCTGGCCGCGTGCGAGGCCCGGCTGCGTCCCGCCATCGAGCGGACGGAGGCCACCTTCTTCGAGGCCACCACGGCGCTCGCCTTTCTCTGCTTCGCCGAGGCGGGCGTGGACCTGGCCGTGGTGGAGGTCGGGCTGGGCGGGCGGCTCGATTCAACGAACGTAATCGACCCGCTTGCCGTCGCCGTCACCAACGTGGCGCGCGACCACACGGAGTACCTGGGCGAGTCGCTGGAAGAGATCGCGGCGGAGAAGGCGGGCGTCTTCAAGCCCGGCGTCCCCGCGATCACGGCGGAAACGGCGCCGGGGCCGCTGGATGTGCTGCGCCGGCGCGCGGCGGAGATCGGTTCGCCGCTGACGGAGCTGGACCGCGCGGCGCGCATCGCCGACGTCTCCCTCTCGCTCGAAGGAACCCGGTTCCGCCTGGAGTCGGAGCGCTGGGGGAGCCGCGAGGTTCGCATTCCGCTGATCGGGGCGCACCAGGCGCGGAATGCGGCGCTCGCGGCGGAACTGCTGGGACTCCTACCCGATGACGTCCGTCCTGGATGGGAGGCGATCGAGCGGGAGTTCGCGGAGGTGCGCTGGGCGGGGCGGATGCAGGTGGAGCGCATCCGTGGCGGCACGTGGATCTTCGACGTGGCGCACAACCCGGCGGGCGTGCAGGCGCTCTGCGATACGCTGGACCAGGTCGCGTTCGACCACCCGCTGATCGTGATCGCCGCGATCCTCGCGGACAAGGAGTGGGACGAGATGCTGCCGCCGCTGCTCGCCCGCGCGGACGCCGCCATCCTCACCACCGCGCCTACCGCGCCCGAGGGCCGCCGGTGGGACCCGGAGCACGTCGCGCGTTCGCTGGACGCGCAGATCCCCATCCGCGTGATCCCCGACCTTCCCGCCGCCCTGATGCGCGCAGAAACCATGGCGCCCTACGGAACCGCGCTCGTCACCGGCTCGGTGCACACCGTCGGCGACGCGCTGGCGGAACTCGGGATTCCGATCGTCTAGCGCCGCAGCTGCGCCGGAATGCCATCGAGAAGCCCCACCTCCAGCGCGCCCCAGAAGCCGATGAGGATGGCCTCGGCGGCGTCGTGGCGCAGGGAGGTGGGGCGGGGCGCGGCGGACCACTCGATGATGCGGCGGGCGAAGGGATCGGCGTTGCTCTTGGCCAGCGCGCCGGTGCGCTGCTCCCGTCCGTACAGCAGGCGCTGCCGCCACACCTCCGCGCCGATCCGCAGGACGTCGATCGCGCGCTTCTCGGCCTCGTTCTCCCAGATGGCGGCCAGGTTGCCGCCGCCCTCCAGCACGAGCCATCTCACCTCGGGCAGCGTGTTCAGCAGGCCGTGCACCGCGCGCCGCAGCCGCGTCGCACTGCCGAAGTTCTGCGAGCGATACCACCGCAGCCGTCCATCATCCCCGTACAATGCCAGCCCCGTCCGGAGCCCCAGATCCACCGCAAGCAGCGACATGCCCGCGCATCGGAGCAAGTCGTCTGCCTGCGCTCAGCTGCCCAGGCGGAATCCTGGCGTGATGGTGATGCGATCCGGACCGTTGGCGAGCTCCAACCGGCCGGCACGGCTCTCGATGTAGATCATCAGGTTGGTTCCGCCGGAGAGCGCGGCGGATGGGGCGAGGATTGCACGATGATCGTCGTCGATGCCGGCGCGCGCCGCGAGCGCCCGGCAGCGCGCCAGGTCATACGGATCGTCGCTCCCCAGGGCCG
>NZ_DATBNB010000247.1 GCF_036554565.1 Longimicrobium sp.
GGGCATTCCGGCGGACAAGCTCGATGCCATCTTCGAGCCGTTCGTGCAGGTGGACCCGGCGCTCACCCGCATCGCCGAGGGAACCGGGCTGGGGCTGGCCATCAGCCGCGACCTTGCGCGCGCCATGAACGGGGACCTGCGCGTCACCAGCCGCGAGGACGAGGGGAGCGTGTTCACCCTGGTGCTTCCGCGGGGGAGCGCCTGAGCGGGCAACCATCTTCGGCCCCGCCACGTCCTATGCGTGCGTGAAGGGCATCAGCGACGCACCGGCGCACTTCCGCACGCAGGCACGGTCCCTTAGTTTGCAGGGATTTTGCCCCAGCAGGCACCCTGTCCCACACGAGCGCCCCCGATGAACCAAGCCGCCCAGACCGCGCGGGTAACCCCGACGCGGACGGAGCCCGTTTTCGCCGCCGAGACGTACCGCCCGCCCTTCCTGTGGGCGTTCGCCGCGGCTGCCGCGCTGTTCGTGCTGTACGCCATCACCCTGGCGCCCACGACGGCGTTCTGGGACACCAGCGAGTACATCGCCACCGGGCACGTGCTGGGCGTTCCGCATCCGCCGGGAAACCCCACCTTCGTCCTGGTGGCCAAGGCCTGGTCGCTGCTGCTGTCACCGCTGGGGCTGCCGGTGGCCGTGCGCATCAACCTCTTCTCGGCGTTCATGACGGCGGGGGCCTCGTTCTTCTGGTTCCTCGTCGTTCACCGCATCCTGGCGTACTTCACCCCCAGCGAGCTGGTGCGCCGGGTGGGCGCCGCGGCGGCGGTGATCGTTTCGGGAACGGCGTTCACGGTGTGGAACCAGAGCAACGTGAACGAAAAGGTGTACACCGTCACGCTGTTCACCATCGCGCTGATGTCGTGGGTGGCGTTCCGCTGGCGCGACCGGGTAGAGGCGCACTCCGGGCAGAAGACCGGCCGCTGGCACGACGACAACGCCATGCTGTTCGTGCTGTACGTGCTGGCGCTTTCCATCGGCAACCACAAGATGGCGTTCCTGGCCGCGCCGGCCCTGCTCATCTTCCTGGTGCTGGTGAAGTGGCGCTCGCTGCTCAACTGGAAGCTGTACGCGTTCGGCGTGCCGGTGGTGCTGCTGGGCCTTTCCATGCAGCTGTACCTGCCCATCCGGGCGGGGCTGAACCCGGTGATCAACGAGGCCTCGCCCACCTGCCAGCAGGATGCCGGGCTGGGCGCCGCCATGACCACCATCTTCACCGACGGCAAGGCCGACGCCGGCTGCGAGATGCTGGGCTCCGTGCTGCGCCGCGAGCAGTACCAGAAGCCGCCCGTGGGCCAGCGGATGGCGCCGTTCGGGATGCAGATGGCGAACTTCTTCCAGTATTTCGACTGGCAGTGGTCGCGGTCGCTGCAGGGGCGCCAGGGCTACCTGCCCGGGGCCCGGCTTCCGTTTACGCTGCTGTTCCTGGGGCTGGGCATCTGGGGCGCCATGGAGCACTACCGGCGAGACAAGAAGAGCTTCTGGTACATTGGCACCCTGTTCTTTACGCTGTCGATCGTGCTGGTGTTCTACATGAACTTCAAGTACGGCTACGTGCAGGGGCAGGTGATCAACCAGCCCGAGACGGAGGTGCGCGAGCGCGACTACTTCTACATCTGCACCTTCTCCGTCTGGGGGCTGTGGGTAGGAATCGGGCTGACGGCGCTGTGGCTGCGCCTGGCCGACAACCTGGGGCGCACCCGCAAGGCGATCCTCACGGCGGCGCCGGTGATGCTGGTCGCCCTGCTCCCGCTGGGCCTCAACTGGAAGTACGCCACCCGGGCGGGCGACTACGCGGCGCGCGACTTCGCGTACAACCTGCTGCAGTCGGTGGAGCCGTACGGCGTGCTGATCACCAACGGCGACAACGACACCTTCCCGCTCTGGTACGTGCAGGAGGTAGAGGGCATCCGCCGCGACGTGACGGTGATCGTGATGTCGTACCTGAACACGGGATGGTACGTCAAGCAGCTGCGCGGCCTCAGCCAGCCGTGCCCGCGCCCCGGTGCGTCCGAGGCCGATCCCACGGTCATCATCTGCCAGCGGCCGTTCGACGCAGCCAGGGCCCCCGCGTTCTACGCCGCGGCCAACCGGGCGCCCACCCGCGCCATCGTGCCGCTGACCGACGTGCAGATCGACCAGGTGGCGGCGGGATACGCCCAGCAGGCGGGCGAGGGGATGACGTACCAGGCGCGCGGGCAGACGTTCACCATCCAGCCGGGCACCGTGCTCAGCCCCGCGCATCAGTTCCTGGCGGTGATGCTGAACCACGCCTGGGGCGACCGTCCCATCCACTTTGCGTCCACCACCTACACGCACGCCGAGCTGGGGCTGCTGGAGCACGTGACGCGCACAGGGATGTCGTTCAAGCTGGTGACGCCGCAGGAGGCGCAGGCGGCCCAGCTGACGCGGATGCCGGCGGACCCCAACATCATGCAGTTCACCGGCGGCTACATGGACATCGACCGCAACCGGGCGATGCTGGAGCGCGAGGCGCAGTACCATGGACTGGCCCAGAAGGCCGTCTGGGCGGATGACGCCACGCGCAACATTCCCATGCAGTACACCTACGCATGGCTGGCGCTGTCCACCGCCGAGCGGGTGCGCGCCAACGAACAGCAGGCCGTGCGCGACGAGGCCCGGGCCCAGGAATTCCAGGCGCTCGCCGAGCGCTGAAACGCGCCGCTTCCCGCTCTGCCCGAAGCGCCCCTCCGTACCTTCCGGAGGGGCGCTTCACGTCGCGGGACGATTGAGAATCATTCGCAAGCTGTTGCCAGAATGAAGTTTGCGAGGTTTATGGCCCGTAGCTTGCCTGAGTATGGAGCCGGGCACGACACCGATACTCAACCGGAGAGGTCACACCATGCAGAATCCCCTGGAGAGGGCGCAGGCGCAGACGTCGGTGGTGGGCGCGTGCACCGTGACGGACTGCAAGTTCAACGAACACCACGAGTGCCACGCCGGGCAGATCGAGGTGCGCGTGAGCGGCAGCGGCGCCGAGTGCGGCACCTACACGCCCGAGGGCAACACCCGTCCGCGCCCGTAGTTCGCGACGGACCTGCCTCACGAGCCGGGCGCCCCTCCAGCTAGGGGCGCCCGCTTTTTATCTGTCATCCATGGGGGAGCGCCCCAGGCCTCCCCGGGCGAATGAATTCGCTGCAACAACCACACGATGTCCACCTTCGTGGACTGGCCTGCTGTGGGGTGGCCTCCACGATGGAGCGCGTCCCGGCTTCTGCCCTGCTTCGAGTGCTGCTTCTCAGCTGATCGCACCACCCTCAGCCCGGGCAATCTGTCATCCAGAGGCCCGGGCGCACCGAACCGGCCCGCAGTGCATACCATGCAGGGCCGTGGGATCTTGTCGCGGATGCCTCTTGGCTGGGGCGCGGCAGCGACACGGAACCATGGGCCTCGGTCCTGGTCCTCGCCCGGGGGAGTGCCCCAAGCCTCCCCGGGCGAATGAATTCGCTGCAACAACCACACGATGTCCACCTTCGTGGACTGGCCTGCTGTCGTGTGCCCTCCACGACGAGGCACGCCCCGGCCTCTGCCCTCCATCGAGGTCTCCTGCGATGGTGGCCGCAAGAGAACATCTCCCTCGTGGACGCTCCTGCCCACTTCTGCCGCACACCCTGTTCATGTGCCGCCACACACTCCGCATTCTGCCAGTGAGATGGACGGAATAGCCGGGCGTGAACGTTCGCAATGTAGACGGTAGCACATTCCGTTTACTTCATCCTAAATACACGATTGGCAACCACTTAGGGAGTTGATAGCGAAGGCTTGATTCGGATTTTATTCGGTATTACTCTTGCTTGCCCGGTGACGGGAACCGTGAATTGTCACCCCCAGGCAGGACCGCAAACGTGAGTGCCGCACCCGACCTCAAGCTGCTTCGCGCGAACCTGGAACAGCGCTTCGGCAGCGCCATCGTGCCGCTGCCGGGGCAGGCGCCGTCGCGCGAGCAACCCGGCTTTCGCACGGGCGTGGCGGCGCTGGACGCGCTGGTGCCCGGAGGCGTTCCCCGGCGCGCGCTGACGGTGTGGGCGGGCGAGGCCACCGCCGGCCGCACCGCCGCGCTGCGCGTGCTGGTGGAGGCGGCGTGCCGCGACGTTCTGGTGGCGCTGGTGGATGCCACGCGCACGCTGGACCCGGCCTCGTGGTGCTGGGAAAACGGGCACTCCGCGCCGGGGCTGTGGGTGGCGCGTCCGCCCAGCGCCGGGCAGGCGATGGAGGGGGCGTGGGTGGCCGAGACACTGCTGCGTACCGGGGCCTTTGCCCTGGTGGTGCTCGACGGCCCGGCGCCCGAGCCGGTAGAGGCGCACCGGCTGCGCGCCCTGGCGCGGGAGACGGACGCGGCGCTGCTGCTTTCCACCGACGGCGCGGGCCCAACTTGGCGCGCCGACGTGAAGCTGGAGTTCCGGCGCACGGGCGTGGGCCGGGTGGGGCTGCGCGAGGGCGGGCGCTTCCGCCGCCCCTCGGTCGTGGGGATGGCCAAGGGCTGGGGCGCGCGCACGGGCCAGCGCGAGGTGGAGCTGGTGCACGAGCCGGCGGCCCGCCTTCGCCCCGACAGCATCCCCGACCGCCGCGCCGGCGCACGCCGCGGAGGCAGCGCATGGGACGCGTAGCCACCACCCAGGCCCTCACCCGGCCTCGCTTAGGCTCGACCACCCTCTCCCACAAACAGCGTGGGAGAGGGGGTACACTTCGAACTGTGGTGCGTGGCCACGGGCCCGGTGCTCGGGCCGGCGCCCCCCATCCCCAACCCTTCACCCGCAAACTGCGCGGGGGAAGGGAGCCAGCCCGGCGCGTAACGCCAGCCGAAGCGCAATTCAGGTCTCCCCCTCCCCTGCGCAGCGGGGGACGGGGGCCGGGGGGAGAGGGCTGCCGCGGCGTGCACCGGCAGCCAGTCGAAACGCGGTCGAAGTTCCCCTCTCTCCCGCGCAGTTTGCGGGGGAGAGGCCGGGAGAGGGGGCTCCCGAGGCATGCGCCGATCCCGGTCGAAACGCGCTCGAAGTTCCCCCCTCTCCCGGCGCAGTTTGCCGGGGGAGGGGCCGGGGGAGGGGCCCCCGATCGAAC
>NZ_DATBNB010000248.1 GCF_036554565.1 Longimicrobium sp.
CCAAACGCCACAGGCCATCGGGACGGCCGATGCGCAGCGTATCGATGCGAACCTCTCCCGCCTCCACGCGGATCGGCTCGGTCCCGACACACGACCATTGGCCCACGACTTCATCCCCGTCGACCGTGTGGATGTAGTGAATGGGGATCGGGCTGCGCGAAGTGCATCGCCCCAGGTAGATGGGCCCTGCCGTCCGGTTCTCATACCGGGCGACGATCTGGAACTCCATGCCGAGCGGGTGCGCTCGCGCCGCGTATTCGCTACTGTCCGTCTGGAGCATTGCCGCTGCTCCATCTCCAGTGGCGCCGCCCCGGGGAGCGTGGGGCCAACAACCAGCAAGCGCGAGCGCCACGCAGAACCGTACCAGGGCATCTGCTCGCAATAACCGACTGCCATCCTGTGACGCCCAGGCGCGCCAAACCAGCCCGTAGCACATTCATCGCGGGCCGAAGGATCTTGCCTGCGCCACTTCTCACCTTGGGCGCGACAGCGGCACGAATGCCGGCATCGCCTCGCTCCACGTTGGCGCGGCGCGCGAAGGCCGGCTACCGCTCGCTGCGCTTCGGTAGCTCCGGCGCATGCCGCGGCGGGCCCTCCCCCGGCCCCTCCCCGCATGCTGCGCATGCGGAGAGGGGAGAATTCGATCCCGCTTCCGCTGGCCTCGCGCACTCGACTGCGCTTGCAGTCCGCGAAGGCGGACTTCGGGCCGTCGCTGCCGCGACTTCAGTCGCCCCAGCCGGGCCGAGGCCGCGGCTAGATACTTCGGCCCGCGTGGTGTGGCGTGCGGGTGAGTGAGGTGCGCCTAGGCCTCGGGATGACACCCGGTCCGGGGCGCGCCAGAAGCCCTAACTCACACCATCGCAAGGCAGTCCGCGAAGGCGGACTTCGTGTGGTTGTTGCAGCGAATTCATTCGCCCGTGCAGGGCTGGCGGCGCTCATTCCTAGCATCGGCCCTCCCCAGATCCTGGAGAGGGCCGATCATCTTCCGCACTAACGCACTAACGCACTTACGCACTAACGCACTCACGCACTTCCACACTCACGCACTTCCACACTCCGCACTTCCGCACTCACGCACTCCCAGCCGCCGTCCTCTCCTGCTCCGTCGGCTGCTCCACCCCCGGCTCGGACACGCGTTCGGTCTCGGATTCGGCGGGGATGGGGATCTCGTGCACGTAGAACATGTCGTGCTTGGCATCCTCCCGAACGCGCACCAGCGACACGTTGAACACGGGTACCCCGCCCGGCGTCTTGCCGCTGAAGGTGCCGTGGTGCGCATGGCCGTGGAACGCGACCGCCGCCTTGAAGCGGTCGATGGGCTCCACCAGGCGATCGTTGCCCAGGAACGGAAAGATCTGCTCCGGCTCGCCCATCACCGTGTCCATGATGGGCGCGTAGTGAAGCAGCACCACGCGCACCGGCGTGGAAAGGCGTCGCAGCGCGTACTCCAGCTTCTGCGCCTCGTCCAGCGACGTGCCCACGAAGTCCTTCGTCTCCTGCTCGCCGAACGCGGTGAGCGTGTAGCGCCCGAACCCACCCATGAAGCCCTTGACGCCGGCGAAGCCCACGTGCTCGTTCAGCTCGAAGGGCGACTCGTCGAGCAGGTGCACGCCCCGCGCGCGCAGGATGGAGTTCACCTTGTCGACGTTGCCCGACTCGTGGTCGTGGTTGCCCAGCACGGCCAGGATGGGCACGCGCACGTCGGACAGCTCCTTGACCACCACCTCCACCTCCGCGGGAATGCCGCGCCGCGTGAGGTCGCCCGCCAAGAGCAGGATGTCGGCCTCGTCGTTCACCCGGGCGAAGAGCTCGCGGTACAGGCCGCCGTCCTTTTCGCCGCAGTGAAAGTCGCCCACCGCGGCCACCCGCACCGAGCGGCCGGCCCGGTCTTCCCTGCGCCGCCCGAAGCGAGCTTCCTTCTCAGTCCCGGGCTCCCCCTCCGCCGTGTTCGGATGGTCCGTCATTCCTCTTCGCCCAGGGTGTCGGGAACGCTTTCCTGCTCGGTGTCGGGCGCGCGCTCGTCCCACACGTCGGCATCGAGCAGCTTCAGGATTTCGGGATGCTGCTGCATCCGCGCGATGCTTTCCTCGCGGGTGTCGCGGAACCCCCACTCGTGGACGTCGATGGCGAACGAGAAGCGCGAGATCATCGTGCCGTTCGTCACGTTGTGCCTGTCGCCATCATCCGAGCGCTGGTGGCTGGATTTTTCGGCCCGGTCCAGCAGCTCGCGCAGCACCGCCTCGGGCACCTGGTCGCGATAGCCCGGATAGACGTAGCGGAACAGCAGCAGCTGCGAGAGCAGCAGCGGCCAGTTCTCGCCCGCCTTGGCCACGAGCCGCTTCCAGTCCATCACGTGGCCCTTGCACAGGATCAGGTGCGCAACGTCGGCCATGTCGTGGCGGTGCCGCTCGTGGATGAACAGCCGGTGCCAGATCAGCTCCTCCACCGGCGCCACCCGCACAGATGTCGCGGCGAGCGTGGCGGGAGTGCTGTAGCGGAACCAGTCTTCGTCGATCAGGGCCAGGCCGTTGCCCATCCCGTAGATGATGTCGATGAAGTGGTCGCGGTTGGCCTTGCTGATCGCCTTGCCGATCCAGTGCGGCTGCTCGAGCCGCGTGGTGAACCCCACGCTCTTCAGCACGCCCATGGCCTGGATCACGGCCTCGGGGGTGAGGAACAGGTCCAGGTCCTTGGTCTGGCGATAGATGCCCGTGTGCTCGTAGATGGCGTACGCGCCCGCCACCACGGACGGAACCCCGGCGTCCCGGAGGGCCGTGAGCGCCATCTTGTACAGCTCCCGCTCGTCCTCGGGGATCCAGAACTCGCTGTGGGTAACCGACTTCCGCTCTTCCTTGGTGAGTGTGTCGAACCCAGGAAAATTAGGCGGTCCCGGCTCTACTTTGACCATCCGATGCTGTCCGTGGTTGAAGCGTTGGGCGGCGGAAAAGCAACAATCGGACCTGATTCCGCCGCGCGTTGACCCGGGCCCCGCCGCGTGCGTAGCTTGCCCTATGCTCACCGACCTCAAGAAGCTGTTCGCGCGGACGTGGGACGCCTTCGTGGCCGAGTCCAGCCGCCGCGAGCCCGAAGACCAGGTAGCCGAGATCCTTTCGGCCATGCGCCGCGAAATGGTGGACGCGCGCGCCACTCTGCCGCTGCTGCAGGAGAACATCGCCGCCGCGGAGCGCGAACTGGCGCGCGAGCGCACGGCTCTGGACGATGCCGTGCGGCGGGGCGGCCTGGCGCAGAAGATCGGCGACGCGGAGACGGTGCGCGTGGCCGCCGAGTTCGCCGACCGCCACCGCCGCCGCATCGCCGTCCTGGAAGAAAAGGTGCGCACCGCCCGCGCCGAGCACGAGTTGCGCGGGCTGGAGGTGCAGGACATGATGCGCCGCTACAAGGAGGCGGACCTCAACCGCTTCGCGCTGCTCAACGAGATGCGCCGCGCCCAGTCCGGCCAGCGCCTCCGCCAGGCCGGCGCCGCGACCGACGACGACTTCGCCCGCGCCTCCGACCGCATCGAAAGCGAAGCCGCGTACAGCGAAGCGCTCGACGAGCTTTCCGGGATGGACCCCGCACCCCCTCCACAGTCGACCGCGGACGACGTCGAGGAGCGGCTTCGGGAGATGAAGCGGCGGATGGGGATGTAGGCCTGCCCCCGGGCCGCACGGGCGAATGAATTCGCTGCAACAACCACACGAAGTCCACCTGCGTGGACTGGCTTGCTGCGGCGTGAGCCAGGGCTCGTGGCGCGCGCCAAGCTGCGTTCAGGTCTCCCCCTCCCCTGCGCAGCGGGGGACGGGGGACGGGGGTCGGGGGGAGGGGGCTCCCAAGGCATGCGCCGACGTCGGTCGAAACGCCCCGGAGCCAGCCAGCGAAAGCCGCCCACGCATCATCTTCGGGTGCCATACCCGATTGCCCGCACGCGCCACGAAAGCTATTTTCTCCCACTCGGATACGGATTTACGACGAGCGGAAGACGGTCGATGGCACTATCCCGAAGCTCCTCCTGGAAGGAGCACCGGCTGGCGAACAAGCTGGAGTGCGGAGGCACGGAGTACTCGGTAGACCTGGTGGCGCGAAAGGCCACCGGCGTCGAGGGATGGAAGGTGACGGTGGTGTACCTGCCGCGCGCCGAGGGGCAGGAGATCAAGGTCGATCTCCCCAATGCCGCCTCCACCGCCGAGGTTCGCCGCCTGGTGACGGAGTACGAGGGCGCCGAAGACCGCCTCCGCGAGCTCTGCGGCCAGGGCGCGGCGCGGGCCTGATCCCCCGCGCCAGCACGAATCCCACGAATTCACGGCCGCCCCGGGCATCCCGCGGGCGGCTTTTGTCGCCATCCGAGCGGCACGATACAGGAGGTTGCATGAGCGAAACGACCGCGGCGCCCACCGCCGCGCCCATCCGTCCCCTGCTGGAGAGCGCGGGCGCCGTCTTCGGCCAGGTGGCCGGGCGCGAGGTGGCCCGCCACTTCGGCGACGGCAACGCGGAGTACCGCGCCGTCCGCGAGTCCGCCGGCATGGCGTGGCGCGGCGACCGCGTGCGCTTCCGGCTCTGGGGCAAGGACCCCGCGCGGATGATCCACGGCCTGATCACCAACGATCTGCTCAAGGCGCCCGCCGGCCGGGGCGTCTACGCGGCCATGCTCACCCCCAAGGGGCGCACCATCGCCGATCTGCGCGTCTTCCGGCGCGAGGGTGCGGGCGGTCCGGAGGTGCTGGTGGATGTCGCCGCGGAGGCGCTGGAGGGCGTCCGCGACCACTTCAAGAAATTCGTCCCGCCCATGTTCGCCCGCTGGGCCGACGCGACTGGCGACATCATCGCGCTCGGCGTCTACGGCCCCCGCTCCCGCGAGCTGCTGTCCGCCGCGCTCGGAACCGACATCCCCGCGCTGGACGAGGATGCCTTCGTGGAGCCGGAGTTCGCGGGTGCGCGCCTGCTGGTCGCGGCCACGCGCGAGGCCGGCGGCGAGGCGGGCTTCGACGTCTTCGTCCCCGCGGACCACGCCGCCGAGCTCTGGCGGACGCTGCTGGTGCGCGGAGCCGAAACGGGAGCGCGGCCGGTGGGCTTCGGTGCGCTGGAGACGTTGCGGATCGAGGCGGGGCGCCCGCGCTACGGCACGGACATCACCGAAGAAACCATCCCCACCGAGGCGTACGAGCAGGCGGGGCTGATGAGCCGCGCCATCTCGTTCACCAAGGGGTGCTATACGGGGCAGGAGGTGGTGATCCGCATCGCCCACCGCGGACACGTGAACCGCCATCTGCGCGGACTGCTGCTGGGCGACGTGGGCGTCCCGGCCCCGCGCACACCTCTGACGGACGTCGATACGGGAAAGCAGGTCGGCTGGACGACGAGCGCGGCCTTTTCGCCGATGCTCGGCCAGACGATCGCGCTGGGCTACGTGCGGCGCGAGGTTCAGCCTGGGGAAGACGTGCAGGTGGGCGACGGCGGCGAGGGGCGCGCGCGCGTGGTCAAGCTGCCGTTCGACCGCGCATGAAGGAGAGCAGCGCGTCGGCGCTCAAGGAGTGGGCGGTGGTGGACGAGGCGCTGGCCACCGGCCGCGTGTCGCTGCTGGTGCGGAAGGGCGGCATCCACGAACGGGCCGGCGACTTCGACGTGGAGCATGGGGAGTTCTGGATCTTCCCCAGCGGCTGGCACCAGAACCCCGAAGACCTCGCGGCCGAGCTGCATCCGCTGCTGAACGCCATCGGGCCGCAGCCGCGCGGCACCGTTCCGTTCCGCACGTACTGCGTGGTGGATGGCGTGCACCGGATCGAGAGCCCCGAGGTGCTCGACCGTATTCAGGGGCTGCACCCGCTCTCCCCTCCCGCCGCGCACTACCGCTTCAACTACCGCAACAGGCCGTACGTCCACGCGCTGCTCGTCCGCGCCTACCGCCTGGACGAGGCCGTGGCGCTCCCCGACGTGCACCGCTACGAGGGCTGCGTGTCGTGGGTGGCGCTGGATCAGCCGATCCCCACCGCCGGCCTCCGCCCCGTGCTGACGGACGAAGAGTTCGCCGCCGTGCGGAAGGACATCCTGGATCGGCTGGGCGCACCCGTCCCGATCGCACACGATCCATCGCGCTGAAGCGCAGGCGTATCAGCGCCTACGCGGGCAATCTGTCGCCCTGACGAGGCCCACGCAGACCAAGCCCCAACACCGGCAATCTGTCATCCTGAGGCCCAAGCGCACCGCCCCATCCCGCAGCACATCCCACGCGGGCCGAAGGATCTAGCCGCGGCCACGTAACAGCTGGGGCGCGGCAGCGGGCACGGAACCCTGAGCCACGTCTGTTCGCGCCTCGACGAACTTTGGCGCATGCCTCGGCCGCGCCCCATCCCCAGCCCTTCCCCCGCAAACCCCGCCGGGGAAGGGAGCCAGCCCCGTGCGGTTCGACGGGCTTTGGTGCATGCCCTGGGAGCCCCCTCCCCCGGCCCCGTCCCCCGGCCCCGCTTCGCAGGGAGGGGGAGATTTGAACGACGCTCCGGCCGGCCCGGCGCACTCTACAAAAGACGGGGGGCGAGGAGCATTGCGCTTCGGACAAGGTGGCGCATGCCCCTGGCAGCCCTCTCTCCCCGGCCCTCTCCCCCGCAAGCGGGGGAGAGGGAGAATTCAATCGCGCTCCGGCTGGCTGTTGCGCACTCGACTGCGCGTGCAGTCCGCGCAGGCGGACTTCGTGATGTGCCAGCTGCGGTTTCAACCGCCGGGACGGATGTGGCGGCCTCTGCACTGGTGACCGCTGCCGCGCCCGGGCTAAGAAGCGTCCGCGGTTAGATCCTTCGGCCCGCGTGGGAGAGGGTGCGGGCACGTGTCGCCCGCCTGGGCCTCAGGATGACAGGCTGTGGGGCTGCAAGGACTTACGTGTGACGCGCCGGACTGGCTCCCTTCGCCCGCGCAGTTTGCGGGGGAAGGGTTGGGGATGGGGGGCGCCAGGCCGCGCGCACCGGACTCAGCCCCTATGGCACCAGCATGGGCCCGAACCCCGCCGGCAGCGACAGCGTGAACGTCGAACCCACACCCTGCTTCGACCGCACCGTCACGTCGCCTCCCAGCCGCCGCGCCAGCTGCCGCGAGAGCGCCAGCCCCATCCCCGTCCCCCCGTACCGCCGCGTCGCCGACCCGTCGATCTGCAGGAACTGCGCGAAGATGCGCTCCTGGTCGGCCTCGTCGATCCCGATCCCCGTGTCCTCCACCTCCCAGACGATGGAGTGCCGCGCGTCGCCCCCGGCGCGCGCCTCGGGGGTCCACGGCGAGCCGCTGCTTACGCGGACGCGCACCGTCACCCGCCCCGCCGGCGTGAACTTGAACGCGTTGCCCACCAGGTTGCGAAGGATGCGCACCACCTGGCTTGGATCGGTGCGCACCGGCACGGCCGCATCGGGGGCCAGCGTGCGCACCTCCACCTCGGGCGCGGGCGGCGCCAGCCCCGACATGGCCGCACGCGCCAGCGCCACCGCGTCGCACGTTTCGGGGCGCACGTCCAGGCGGCCCAGCTGAAGGTTGGCCATGTTCAGCAGGTCGTCGATCAGCTCCATCAGCTGCATGGCCGCCGTCTCCACCCGTTCCACGCTCTGCGCCTGCTCGTCGGTCAGCGGCCCGGCGTGGCGCTCGCGGAGCAGGTAGGTGAAGCCCAGGATGGCGGTGAGCGGCGTGCGCAGCTCGT
>NZ_DATBNB010000249.1 GCF_036554565.1 Longimicrobium sp.
CGGCCAGCTGCGCGACTACGCGGCCGCCCACGTCGGCGTCGTCGCTGCCCATGGCCTTGTTGCGCAGGAAGTCGCGCTTGATCTGCTCCCACCGCGCGGCTTCGTCAGCCGTGAGCACGCCGCGGAGTTCCTTGAGCTTCAGCAGGTTCTCTTCGGCGCCCGTCGTGAGCAGCTGCGCCTCGCCCTGGTAGTGGTCGGAGATCAGCTGCTGCAGCTCGGCGTCGTTCATCACCGGCGAAATCTTCTCCGCCAGCTTGTTCATGTTGCGGTAGCTCCCCTGCAGCTTGAACGCCGGCTCGGTACGGTACCGGTCTGCTTGGGCGGCGCTGGCGATGTACTGCTGGTTCACGCGGTACACCACGTCGCGCGCCTTCATGATGCGCTTGAGCGTCTCGACGATCTCATTGATCTCCGCCGCGCCGTACGCATGGCTGAGCCCGTTGGTGGATACGTCGAGGCCCTTCGCGCGGTCGGCGAACAGGTACAGGTCCGCCATCTCGCGGGTGGCGAGCGGCGCAAGCACCGGGTTGGAGGTCAGCGAGTTCTCGATGTAGCTGAGCGTGAACGCGTCTTCCATCCCCCCGAGCACGTCGCCCAGGTTGTAGATGTCGGCGCGGTTGGCGAGCATGTCGGGGATCTTGAAGACCTCGCCCGACTCGGTGTACGGGTTGCCCGCCATCACCACGCAGAACTTCTTGCCGCGCAGGTCGTACGTCCTGGTCCCCCCCCGCCACACGCCCTCGATGCGCCGCGTGCCGTCGCACAGGGAGATGAACTTCTGCAGGAACTCGGGGTGCGTGTGCTGGATGTCGTCGACGTACAGCATCACGTTGTTTCCCATCTCCAGCGCCAGCCCCAGCTTTTCCAGTTCCTGCCGCGAGGTGGCGTCCGGCGCCTGCGCGGGGTCCAGCGACCGCACCTCGTGGCCCAGGGCGGGGCCGTTGACCTTGACGAAGACCAGCCCCAGCCGGTGCGCCACGTATTCCATCAGCGTGGTCTTTCCGTACCCCGGGGGCGAGATCATCATCAGCAGGCCCATCAGGTCGCTGCGCTTGCCCTCGCCCACCGTGCCGATCTGCTTGGCGAGGTTGTCGCCGATGATGGGCAGGTACGTGTCGTTGATGAGCTTGTTGCGCACGAACGACGTCAGCGGGCGGGCCCGCAGCTCGCCCAGGCGCAGCGCATCGCGCTCGCGGGTGGAGATCTCCTGCCGGATGGCCTGGTAGCGGCGATAGCCGGGGAGGAAGCGGTCCCGATGGTCCCGCAGGCGGCCCAGGAACTCGTCGATCGCGATCGTCAGGCGGCCCGCTTCGATGCGCGGATGCTCGCCCAGCAGCCCCTCGACCGTGGCCAGCGGCTGCGCGTGGTTGGGCCGGCGCTGCAGCTGGTTGCGGGTAAGGATGAGCGACGCCGCCTCCGGGACGTAGCGCGCAATCGGGGCGAGCGCGGCGTCGCTGCACAGCGCCTGCAGCCAGTGGATGACGTACTCGTACCGCGCGGCCGGGCGATCCTCCAGCTGCTCCAGCATCTGACCGAAGGCGGTGCGGAGATCGGCGTCGCCCAGGCGTGACAGTAGCGCGTCCGCCAGCTCGCGCGCGGGGAGCGAGAGGATCAGCCCCTCGTGCCCGCCGGCCAGCTCGTCGAACAGGTACGACGCGGCGTCCGCGGCCACGGCGGCGCCGAACGGTAGGCTGTTCGTGTCCGCGAAGGCGCGCAGCCGGTCCGCCATCTGCGTCCGGAGCGCGTCCGCGGCCGACCGGGAGCCGAACAGCCCCTGCATCGCCCTGGCGCTGGCGACGCCCGCCTTCCACTCCCGCGCATCCTCATCCTTCTGCGCGGCCGCCCAGAAGAGCGCGGCGAGGGCGCGGGGCTCCGGCGCGTGCACCAGCTCACCCGCGGCCTCCAACTGGGCCAGGGCGGTCCGCAGGATCAGCGTGGCGTCGTGGTCGTGGATGCCGCGCTGGTAGCCGTCCCGGTACCGCGGCGCGGCGAAGTCTACGACGGTCTTCGCCAGCTCGTCGGCCGTCTGCCTCCGCAGCAGCTCCATCGAAAGCCCCTCCGCGCCGGCCTCGGCCGCGGCCAGGACTTCGCCGGCCAGGTACTCGCCGCGGTAGAGGGAAGCGGACTCCGACTCCAGCGACACCTGCCAGTAGTCGCGGAGCGCGCCCAGCTCTTCACTGTGGATGGGCTCCATGAAGTCGGTGCCCGTCAGGTGCACCGCCAGCTCATCCCCGCGCGGCAGGATGGTCAGGTCCAGCGGCTGCGTGCTGACGCTGAAGCGGTGGCGGCCCAGCTTGATGACGTTTCCGCCGCCCTCGAACAGGTCGGTGCGGTCCCGCAGCGCGCGGACGGCGCCGTCGCGGGCGCTCTTGACGCGCGCCTCGACGTCGTCGGCCTTCACCGGGTCCTTCAGCGCACGCAGCCGCTCGGCGAGCTCGCGCACCTTCAGGATCAGCGGGTCGCCCGCGAAGAAGGCGTTCAACTCGTCGGCGGTGGCGAACTTCTCGGTGCGGCGCCCCAGTCCCTCGACGATGCGGTTGGCCGCCTCGAGCACCGACTGCGCCTTGCGCTGGCGGTCGTCCAGCAGCGCCTGGCGGTGCGCCTCGAACGTTTCCAGCAGCTCCTCGCGCTTGCCCAGGATGTCGCCCAGGAACTGCTCGTGCTCGCCGAACTGGCTCTCGATCTCCTCCAGCTGCACCATCAGCCGCGAGAGCTGTTCATCCGCCTTCTCGGGATCGGTCGCCAGCCCCAGCGCGCTCGCGACGCTCTGCCCGAAGAGGGAGAACTGCGCGCCGAACTGGGCGACGGCCTCGGCCGAGCCCAGCGTCTTGCGGCGCTGTGCGGCGCGGGCGCGGGCCTGGTTGAGGCCGGCGTAGATGGTGGAGATGGCGTCCACGACTCGCGTGCGCTGCACGG
>NZ_DATBNB010000250.1 GCF_036554565.1 Longimicrobium sp.
GGTGCCGATGCCGACTGCCACGGCGTCGTAGCCGGCGCGGAGGCGGTGCACCTCGGCTCGTGACTCTTCACCGGTGATCCAGACGGAGCGCCCGTCGCGGTCGGCGATGCGGGCGTCGAGCGACATCGCCAGCTTCAGCGCGATGAACGGGCGCTCGGCGCCGAGCGGCGAGTGGGCGTGGAAGAAGATGGCGTTCTGATCGCGGACTGCCTGCGCCTCCACGCCACCGACCGCATCGATCCCCGCGGCCCGGAGCACGTCGGCGCCGCCGGACGCCTTGGGGTTGGGATCGAACCCGCCGAAAACGACGCGCCGCACACCGGCCGCGATCAGCGCGTCGGTGCACGGCGGTGTCTTTCCCCAGTGGCTGCACGGCTCCAGCGAAACGTACGCCGTCGCGCCGCGCGCCTGCTCGCCCGCGGCGAGCAGGGCCTCGGGCTCGGCGTGCGGACGGCCGTACTCCGTGTGCCATCCCTCGCCCACGACCTCCCCATCGCGCACGATTACGCAGCCGACCATCGGGTTGGGGGCCACCCTGCCCCACCCGTTGGCCGCGAGCGCGATGGCCCGCCGCATCCACCCGCGATCCTGCTCGGTGACTTCAGTCACGGCCCCCAGAACGAAGCCGGGGCGGGCTTGGCACCCGCCCCGGCACGATGATCAGCCAGTCCACGAAGGTGGACTTCGTGTGTTCGTTGCTGCGACTCCAGTCGCCCGTCACGGGCGATGCTGCAAGGGACGCGGCTCGGGGTTTCGTGCCGCTGCCGCGCCCGGGCTTGTTCGTGGCCTCGGCTAGATCCCACGGCCCTGCGACGTTTGTGCTGCGTGCCAGTACGGTGCGCTCGGGCCTCTGGATGACAGGCTCAGGTGTGCGGGCCGGCTACGATGCGTCGGACCCTACTTTCGCACTTTCGCACTTTCGCACTTCCGCACTCACGCACTTCCCCTAAAGCGACAGCCGCACGCCCGCGCTGCCGTACCAGGTGCCTTCCTTCGGGTCGAAGTCGCTGGTGCTGGGGAAGCTGCCGATCGGATCAGCGCCCTGCATCCAGCCGATCTCGCCCACGATGGAGCCGAACAGCAGCGTGAACGACCCGTCCAGGAACGCCGACCAGCGGTCGTTGTCGACCTCGACGTCCTCGAAGCGGATGATCTGCTCGGTCCCGGCGACGACCGGGCTGCGAAAGGCGAAATTGGCGTCGGTGTTGAACTTGTCGTAGCCCACGCCGGCGGTGAGCCCCAATCCAAGAAGCCGCTTGCTGATGGCGGCGCGGCCGCTGAGGTTGGTGAGCCCGAAGTCGATCTCGCCGAAGTCGCCCCCGCCCGTGCAGGTGCTGCGGTTTCCGCTGACCGGCACTTCGCCGCTCTCGCACACGTTCCCGAACTGGATCTCGCCCAGGTTGCGGTACATCACCGACACCGAAACGCCGGGGGTGATGAACGACTCACGCATCAGCCCCACGCGGGCGCCCGCGCCCCACGAGTACGCGTTGTCGCCGAAGTCGTCGCCCGCCAGCGAGAGGGGCAGCACCGTCACGCTGCCCAGCAGGTCGATGGCGCCGAATCCGCCGATCATCGGAGCGACGCTGAATCCGTTCGTCAGGCCCAGCGAAACGTTGGCACCCACCGCCGGCGCAGGCACGCGGAACTCGTCCACGTCCACGCTGCCGCCGCTGGACTGCACCTCACGGATGTCCGGAAGCCGCGCCCCGACGACGTTTACGCGCGCCGTCACGCTGAAGCGGGGAATCAGCCCCAGCCGCACGCCGCCGGTGCTGGCGGTGCCCAGGGTGGGGTTGCCGCCGGCGAGCAGGATGCCCAGCTGCGGCTGCGCCGCGTCCACCGCCTGCGCCACCGCCGCGCACCGGCTCTGCGCCTGGCTGTTTCCCGAAAACTCGTTGCAGACCGTCTCGATGTCGCCCTGCGCGGCCAGCGGCGCCGCGCTCACCACCAACGCCGCGGCGATCGCGGCGCGCATGCTGTTCACCCGCATCCCATCCTCCTCAGCTCAGGACCACCTTGCCCGCGCCGGGGACGATCTCCCCGGCGATCCATGCCTGCTCCCCCGCTGCGGACATCTCGCGCACGACGGCATCCGCCTCGTCCGCGGCCACCACGGCCACCATCCCCACGCCCATGTTGAAGGCGCGGTACATCTCCCTCTCCTCTACCCCGCCCTCCCGCTGCAGCACGCGGAAGAGGTTGGGCACCTGCCATGACGAGCGATCGAAGCGCGCGTCCAAGCCTTCCGGCAAGATGCGGGGCACGTTGTCCACCAGCCCCCCGCCCGTGATGTGCGCCAGGCCGCGGACCCGCCCCGCATCGACCAGCGGATACAACGACTGGAGGTACGACTTGTGGACACGCAGCAGCACGTCGGCCACGCTGGCGTCCTCGCCGGGGAAGGGCGAATCCGCCCCCAGCCCCAGCCGGTCGAAGACGATGCGGCGCGCGAGCGAGTAGCCGTTGGTGTGCAGCCCGGTGGAGGCGAGCGCCACGATCGCGTCGCCCCCGCGGATCGCCTTGCCGTCCAGCACGCGGTCTTCTTCGACGATGCCCACGATCGTCCCGGCCAGGTCGTACTCGCCCGGCTGATACATGTCGGGCATCTCGGCGGTTTCGCCGCCCAGCAGCGCGCAGCGGTTGTTCCGGCAGCCGCGGGCCACGCCCGACACCAGCTCCTCCACCACGCCCGGCTCCAGCCGCCCCACGCCCACGTAGTCCAGAAAGAAGAGCGGGCGGGCGCCCTGCACCAGGATGTCGTTGACGCAGTGGTTGACCAGGTCTTCGCCGACCGTGCCGTGGCGGCCCGTCGAGAAAGCCACCTTGAGCTTGGTGCCCACGCCGTCGGTAGAAGCGACGAGCACGGGCTGCCGCGCGTCACGAGGGACGCGGTACAGCCCGCCGAACGAGCCCAACTCCGACAGCGTGTCGGGCGTCGCGGTGGAGCGCACCAGCGCCGCCACGCCCTTCATGGCCTGGTGGGCCGCGTCGATGTCGACGCCCGCGGCCGCGTACGACAGGCCGGGCCGGTCAGACACCGGCGCTCACGGGAAGCTCGAAGCCGGTCATCTCGCGGAAGTGCCGCACCCGCTCCTCGATCTCCTCGGCGGTGAGATCCTTGAAACGCTCCACGGAGAACTTTTCCACCGCGTACGAGCCCAGCACCGAGCCGTAGACCACGGCGCGGCGCAGGTCGGCGTCGTCCAGGCGGCCCGACTGGGCCAGGTGCGCCATGAAGCCGCCCGCGAAAGCGTCGCCGGCGCCGGTGGGGTCGAACACGTCTTCCAGCGGGTAGCCGGGGGCGAAGAAGGTGCTGGTGGGGGTGAAGAGAATGGCCCCGTGCTCACCCTTCTTGATGATCAGGTAGCGCGGGCCGCGGTCCAGGATCCACCGGGCGGCCTTGGACAGGTTGTGCTGGCCGGAAAGCTGGCGCGCCTCGCCGTCGTTCACCATCAGCAGGTCTACGCGGCCCAGCAGCTCCACCAGGCGCTGGCGCTTGATCTCGATCCACAGGTTCATGGTGTCGCAGGCCACGAACCGCGGCTTGTGCACCTGGTCCAGCACGCCGATCTGGAGCTCCGGGTCGATGTTGCCCAGGAACACCCACTCGGCGTCGCGGAACTGGTCGGGGATCTTGGGCGAGAAGTCGGCGAACACGCCCAGGCGCGTTTCCAGCGTTTCGCGCGAGTTCAGGTCGTGGCTGTACACGCCCGACCAGCGGAAGCTTTCGCCCTTGGCGCGCTCCAGCCCGGCGAGGTCAACGTTGCGCTCGGCCAGAAAGTTGAGCGCGTCCACGGGGTAGTCGTCACCGATGACGCCCACGAGCTGCACGGGGTGCAGCAGCGACGCGGCGGCCGAGAAGAAGGTTGCCGAGCCGCCCAGGGCGTCTTCGGCGCGGCCGAACGGGGTTTCCACGGTATCGAGCGCAACGCTGCCGACGACGAGAAGGGACATGGTCCTGATGCGTAGAGGTGAGTGCGTATGTGTGCAGGGCCCTCTGTGGGCCCGCGGTTTCGGTTGTTCCCCCTCCCCCGGCCCCTCCCCCGCAGACTGCGCGGGAGAGGGGGGAACTTCGTGCCGGATTGGGCTGGGTTTGGTGCATGCCGCGGGGAGGCCCCTCCCCCGGCCCCTCCCTGCACAAACTGCGTGCGGAGAGGGGGGAACTTCGACGTGGGGCGACACGCTGCCGGTGCATGCCTCGGGAGCCCCCTCCCCCCGGCCCCCTTCCCCCGCTTCGCAGGGGAGGGGGAGACCTGAAGTGCGCTTCGGCTGGCCTCGTGCACTCGCCTG
>NZ_DATBNB010000251.1 GCF_036554565.1 Longimicrobium sp.
TGTTCGCGGCCAGCCTGGGGGCCATGCTGCTCAACACGCAGCAGATCGGGTCGTGGCTCAACTACGGCGTGGACTTCCGCGGCGGCACCCTGGTGCACCTGAAGTTCAACCAGCCCGTGGAGATCGACCAGATCCGCGCCGCCGCCCGCACCGCGGGGCACGAGGGATGGGAGATCAGCCAGTTCGGCGGCCCCCGCGACGTGGTGATCCGCAAGGAGTTCAAGGCCGAGGTGGGCCGCACCGCCGCGCAGGACGTGCAGCAGGCGCTGGCCTCGAAGTTCCCGGCCAGCTCCTACGTGGTGTCGCGCACCGAGTCGGTGGGCGCCAAGGTGGGCGACGAGCTGCAGTACCGGGCGCTGATCGCCATCCTGCTCTCGTTCGCGGTGACGCTGATCTACCTGGCCATCCGCTTCGAGTGGCGGTTCGGCGTGGCGGCCATCGCGGCCACGGGGCACGACATCCTGATCACGCTGGGCCTGCTGGCGATCATGCGGTCGGAGGTGTCGCTGGGCACGGTGGCGGCGTTCCTGACCATCGTGGGCTACTCGCTGAACGACACCATCGTGGTGTTCGACCGCATCCGCGAGAGCCTGGCCAAGCCGCGCCACGGTATGAGCTACATGGAGCTGCTGAACCGGGCCATCAACGAGACGCTGCCCCGCACGGTGCTGACCGCGTCGGGTACGCTGGTGACGCTGGTGTCGCTCTTCCTGTTCGGCGGCCCGGTGATCCGCGACTTCGCCCTGGTGCTGATCCTGGGCATCGCCATCGGTACGTTCTCGTCCATCTTCGTCGCGTCGCCGGTGCTGTACTTCATCGAGCAGAAGTGGCCGCACCAGCCCACCAAGAAGGCGCAGGCCGCCCCGTCGCACAGCAACCGTCCGCGGGCGCGCACCGCCGTCTGACGCGGCAGCGGGAGGGTTGAACGAGGCGAGCCGCCGTGGTCTTTCACGGCGGCTCGCCTTTTTGCGTACGGGGGATGTAGATTCGCCGCTCCGGCTTCGCCGTCCACTCCAGACCACGCCTCCCGATGATCCTCGCCATCGACCAGGGCACCACCGGCTCCACCTGCCTGATCCTCGACGCCGACGGCCAGGTGCGCGGGCGCGCGTACAGCGAGTTCACGCAGCACTTTCCCCGGCCCGGCTGGGTGGAGCACGACGCGGCGGAGATCTGGGAGGTCACGCGGCGAGTGGCGCGCGTGGCGGCCGAGCACGCCGGCGTCGGGCTGGAGGGGGTGCGCGGCATCGGCATCACCAACCAGCGCGAGACCATCGTCCTGTGGGACCGCGCGACGGGGCAGCCGGTGCACCGCGCGCTGGTGTGGCAGGACGGGCGGACGGCCGACGTCTGCCGCACGCTCAAGGAGGCGGGGCACGAGGGCCAGGTGCGCGCGACGACGGGGCTGGTCATCGACCCGTACTTCAGCGCCACCAAGCTGCGCTGGCTGCTGGACAACGTGCCGGACGCACGCCGCCGCGCCGAGGCGGGCGAGCTGGCGGCGGGGACCATCGATTCGTGGCTGGTGTGGACCCTCACCGGCGGGCGCCTGCACCTGACGGACCCTACCAACGCCTCGCGCACCCTGCTGTACAACCTGGAGACGGGCGCGTGGGATCCCGCGATGCTGGACCTGTTCGGCATTCCCGCCGCCGTGCTGCCGGAGATCCGCCCCTCGTCCCAGGTCTACGGCTCCACCTCGGGCGATGCGCTGGGCGCGGAGATTCCCGTGGCGGGGATCGCGGGCGACCAGCAGTCGGCCCTGTACGGGCACGGGTGCTGGGCGCCCGGAGAAGGAAAGAACACGTACGGCACGGGCGCCTTTCTCCTCGTCCATACGGGCGACCGGCCCGTCGCGTCCAAGCACGGCCTGCTGACCACCGCCGCCTGCGGCCCGCGCGGCGAGCGGGCGTACGCGCTGGAGGGCTCCATCTTCATCGCCGGCGCGGCCGTGCAGTGGCTGCGGGACGGCCTCGGCATTTTGGACGAGGCGGGGGAGACGGAGGCGCTGGCCCGCTCGCTGGAGACGAACGACGGCGTGTACTTCGTCCCCACGTTCACCGGCCTGGGCGCGCCGCACTGGGAGCCGGGGGCGCGCGGGACCATCGTGGGGCTCACGCGTGGGAGCACGCGTGCGCACCTGGCGCGCGCGGCGCTGGAGGCCATGGCCTATTCCACGCTCGACGTGGCCGCGGCCATGGAGGGCGACGCGGGGGTGAGCCTTCCCGAGCTGCGCGTGGACGGCGGCGCCACCGCCAACGACTGGCTGATGCAGTTCCAGGCCGACGTGCTGGGCACCCCCGTCCGCCGCCCGGCCATGGTGGAGATGACGGCGCGCGGTGCCGGCGGCCTCGCGGGGCTGGCGACCGGGGTCTGGGCCACGCCGGAAGACTTCCACGCCGCTCGGCCGGAGGAAACCGTCTTCACGCCCGCCGTGGACCAATCCGCCCGCGCGGCCCTGCTGGCCGGCTGGCGCCGCGCCCTGAGCGCCACCCGCGCCTGGGCCGCGGACGACGGTGGGTGATGGAAGCTTAGATGGCGAGGTGGATACAGCGGCCGTTGTAGACCCGCGTGCCCCCGTCACGATTCATTGACGCCCCCGGGACCGCTGGTCCATCTCTCCCGCAGTTCCGTCGGCGTCAGTCAACCAGATTTCACCGCGATTCATCGGCTTCGTCCCCGAGCGGTTCCTCCTCCCAATCGCCGTAGTTTGGATCGGCTGCTTCCGCGGCGGCCAACGCGGCGTAGTCGGCTTCCAGCTCGTCCTTGTCAATCAGGTGAGGCCGGACCCGTTCTTCGATGAACCGGCTGATCCTGCGGGCGCCGACTACCCGATGAAGACCCTCGTATATGTCCGCATCCAAGGTGATGGTGAGCTTTTTCCTCATCTTCCCGGTCCGTAAAGGTGGCTGCATGTAGTGGAAGCGGCTAACGATGGCCGGCGAGGCACGGCGGTGGCCGGGCTATCGTCCCGAACGGCGCCGCGTTGCCGCGGTCAGGCCCCGTGCAGGGTTGTTGGCTCGCCATCGGGTGACCAGCCACCGGAACTCCACGAACCGCAACTCGTCTGGCCGCATGCGTAGCTCCCTGCACAGCCCCGGGAGGCGGCGGAGGAACTGGACGTGGCGTGCCTGGATCGCCGATGCGCCGGGAATGGGTGCGTCTCCGCCGAGGCACGTCGAGAGCATGCCGCGCACGGCCACAATGGCTTGTTCAGCCGTGTTGAAGTGGGCGCGTATGTCCTGGCCAGCGATATCCGAACAGAACTTCTGATAGCGATACGGCTCTGCGTTGAGCACGAGAGAGAGCTTCCGTTTCTGGTCGCCTCGCCCGTATTCCTGCGCTCCCATGAACAACCCGAGTTCCAGGGGCATGTTGAATCTCGGCAACTGATTCACGGCGTCCAACTCCACCCGGGAGATGTCGTGGATGCCGAACCGGCACTCGCGGATGATCCGTTTGATCTTCTGGATCCGCACCTCGCCGCTGTCTTCTGCCTCGAGCGCACACCGCGCCTGAAACCCGCATTCGTGCACCGCGAACGTAATTGCCTGAAACAGCGGGCTGTACTCCGTATCGAACGGGCAGTTCAGAAAGATGTTTCGCTCGTAGGCTACTGGAGGTTCCTGAGCAGCCCCCGCTGCCGCGCGATGCACGACCGGCGCTTGGGCCTGCGCGACCACTCCATTTCTTCGGGGCGGATCGGCCACTTCTTCATCACGGCCTCGATAGCGGCGCGAATCTGTTCGTCGGTGAACCGACTGGGTCCCGCGTTCATCCCGATCCGCCACGGCTTCCTCTGTCCACGCATGGGTTCCTCCTTCCGAAAGAGTGCAGAGTGAACGAACGGTAATGCGGTCGCGGGCTCCTGTCCAGAGCGTGACGAAACTCCGTCGCACCTGGGGCGGAGCGGGATCGCGCCGATGGGGACGGGGGCGGGAACGCAGCGCAAAACGAGCGGCCCGGGAGAGTTCCCGGGCCGCTCGTTCGTACTTCGATCTATGCCATCAGCGCGTGGGTTCGTCCGCGCGCATCGGGGAGGGGAAGGGTGCTCGTGTTCTACTCCGCCAGACGGATGGCGACGGCGCGGCCGCGGCGCTGGGGCTCGTAGTCGGTCAGCACCTCGGCGACGCGCTCCAGCGTTGTGGGGTCGCTGATGTCGCCGATGATGATGGCGTTGGCGCCCAGCTTGGCGGCACGCTTGCGCATCGCGCGGATCAGGTCGGTTTCGTCCGTCCAGCCGGCGTCGCTCTTGGCCGTGACCAGGGCGATGCGCTCATACTCGGCGGGGACGTCGCGCTCCCGCAGGAAGACGCGGACTTCCGCCGGGTTCAGCTCGGGATAGGTGCCGCTGCCGCCCAGGAGCACGGCGCTGGTGGTGGTGCAGGCAGAAACCAGGAGGGCGGCAATCAGGCTCAGGAGTGCGGCTCGGATCTTCATGGGAAACTCTCGGATCATCGAAGTCGATAACGGACCGGCATCTGCTGGACTTCAAAGGCAAACGCGTCTCCATCGTGGTCCGAAATCGCAAGTTGATGATCCGCAATCGGATGCAGGTTTTCCAGGTGCGGGCTGCCGGCCCGCGATGTCCTCTTGAGCGGACGCCCTGCCGCAGTGGGGTGAGGACGCCGGCCGGCAACTCCCTTGCTGCCATCGGATTTAGGGCGATACTATCCGGCGCGGGCGCCTGCCGGTCTTGCACCGGGCGGCCGGCGGACCATCCCCAATCCACACCTTCGCATTCCCACGTGAACAAGACGATCGCAAGCGCGTTCGCC
>NZ_DATBNB010000252.1 GCF_036554565.1 Longimicrobium sp.
GTTCTCGGGGGGCGGCGCCTTCGCGGGCGGGGTCAACCTGTTCAAGGACGGCCGGTACGTCGACCAGAACGCCGACGTACCGCTCGCTTCGGGCGTCGAGGCGCGCCTGATCGAGGCCGAGGCGCAGCTGGCGGCCAACCCGAACGATGGTGCGTGGCTGGCCACGCTGAACACGCTTCGGGCGTCGGCTTCCACGCTGATCCCGCTGCTGTACCCGTCCATCACGGACGCGATCAAGGCCTCGTTCCCGCAGACGCTGGCTCCGCTGACGGACCCGGGCACGGCGGCCGGCCGCGTGGACCTGCTCTTCCGCGAGCGCGCGCTGTGGATGTACGTGACGGGCCACCGCCTGGGCGACCTGCGCCGCCTGATCCGTCAGTACGGCCGTTCGGAGTCGACGGTGTTCCCCACGGGCACCTACTTCTACGGCCCCGGCGGCGTGTTCGGCAACGACGTGGCGCTGCCGATCCCGTTCGCCGAGATCAACAACACGCTGTACGACCCGGCCAAGTGCAACGTGGACCAGGCCTGATCCAGGCCTGACCCGCGGTACGCGGCAGGACCGATCGCCGGAAGGGGGTGCCGAGATGTTTTCGGCACCCCCTTTCACGAGGCTGGACAAACGCGCCCGGCCCGCGTAGGCTACAGACAGCGCATTCCCCGCGGCCACGTCCGGCACCCCGCCGGCGGTACAAAAACGAACGCTGCCTCCAACCCGGAGCGCACCCCATGCTGCGTCACACGTTTCTCCACGCCACCCTCTGCCTGGTCACCGCCGCCGGGCTGGACGCGCAGGTCGTCCGCGGCCGGATCGTGGACCGGGCGACGATGGCGCCCATCCCCACGACCGAGGTGACGGCCGTAAGCGCCGGCGGCCGGCGCATCGGACGGACGATGTCGGATTCCGCCGGTGCCTTTTCGCTCGACCTGCGGAGCGCGGGCAGCTACCGGCTCGAGGCCCAGCGCATCGGCTACCGGACCGTGACCAGCCCCGGCTTCGACGTGGGCGCGCGCGAGGCGCTCGAGGTGGACCTGCACATGTCGGTGGAGTCCATCAACCTGGACCCGCTGGTCATCCACAGCCGCTCCGAGCCTCCGCACCTGGCCGACCTGGAGCGCGCGGGGTTCTATGCCCGCGAGCGGTCGGCGCCGGGGCTGTTCCTGAGGCGGGACGACATCGCTCGTACCCGCGGGGCGCGGATGTCGGACGTCCTGGGCACCGTTCCCGGGGTGCGGAGGGCCACCATCCAGGGCCGCGCCGGCGTGTCGCTGGGCCGGTCCGGGGGAACGGGCCGGGCGTGCCCGCCCGCGGTGTTCCTGGACGGGATGCCGGTGGTGAGGGCCGAGGGCATCGACGACATCATCCACGTCGCCGCCATCGAGGCCATGGAGGTGTACCGAGGACCGAGCCAGACACCGCCGCAGTTCGCCGGGCCGGAGACGGGGTGCGGCGTGATCGTGATCTGGAGCCGGCGAAAGGCGTAAGTGAAATCGCGGCAGCGCCGGCGCGCCCGGCACTGCCTTCCATCCCTTTTCGGAGAGCCAAATGCTACGCACCATCCTTGCTTCCACGCTCGTTCTTACCGCCGCCGGGTGCGCGGCTTCTGCCGAGCCCGCGACCACCCGGGGTCCCGAACGGGTAACCCGCAACACGACGGTGATCACCACCGTCGACGCCGGGGGCGGCTCCCGGGTGACGCCCGTCACCACCACCAGCTACGCGGCGATGGCGGAAACACAGATCGCCCGCGCGCCCGACGCCGTGTTCAGCGTGCTGGGAGGCGTGTACCAGGACCTGGGCATCACGATCGGCACGATCGACGCGCCGAACCGCACCACGGGCAATACCCAAGTGCGGGCGCGCGGGCGCCTGGGACGGGTGCCGCTCTCCACCTACCTGGACTGCGGGAACACGGGGCTGCAGGGCGCCGCCGCGAACGCCTTCCCGATTCGCCTGTCCGTTCTTTCGTCCGTGACCCCCGAGGGTGACGGAAGCCGCCTGCGCACGGTGGTGGAGGGTGTGTACACGAGCGCCGAGGCCAGCGGCACCGTCGCCTGCACCAGCACGGGAGAGCTGGAAAGCGCCATCGCCCGGGCCGTGCTGGCACGCGCCACCGCGAGCTGAAGCCGGCGAGGGCGCGGGATCGGCCAGCGAAACGAGGGCAGCGCCGGCCGACCCCCGCACCTGCCTTCCACCCTTTCCGGAGAACCAGATGCTACGCGCCATTCTTGCTTCCACGCTCGTTCTGGCCGCCGCGGCGTGCGCGACGGCCGCCGAACCCACGACGACCCGGGGCCCCGAGAAGGTGA
>NZ_DATBNB010000253.1 GCF_036554565.1 Longimicrobium sp.
TTGTCGCAGAAGTCGGCGATCTGCGACGGCAACTGAATCCGGGAGCGACGACTAGGTCGTCGGGCTGCGAGCGGCGCGCCGCGGGGATAGCACACGCGCTCGCCGCAGTGTCTGGCTCACCTCGTCGTGGCCCTGCTCATAGCCGAATCAGCCCGACCTCTCGCGGTATCCGCGTCTAGGACGGTGAAGTCCAACCCCTCCACTTCGACGGCACCTAGCCGTAGCGCGTGGGCTCCATGCCGAACTGGGTCTTCTGGCGGCAGAGGCGTGGACGATGGCACCGCTCACGCACTCCAACGAGTCAGGTACACCGCAGGAACCGCACTCCTATTTCAGTAACAGCGCGAGCAAAGCTATTCGAACTGCACAATGAGCGAAGATTCACAACGCTAGCCTGCGCAACGAATGGATTCTCCGGCGCTTTTATTGTCATCTGCTGTAGCGCGGCGCTCGCAGAAGCGCGATCTGGATATCCTACGACCACCACAGACATGAGGGAGTTATGTGTGGTATACCGATTTCCAACCGGCTGGAGAGCGCCGCGAATTACAATGTCCAGCTTGCCTAAATCATAGTTACTCAACTCCCGCAGCATGGTTTGTGTATAGTCCTCATTGGTCTGATCGTGTAGCAGCAGCACTCCCCATTTGTCGATGTCTGGATCGGCCATCGTGTCTATCTGTATGGGCTCAGACGCTACCGAAGGGATCCCGCGGCGTTCGCGCAGGTAGCGACCATACTCGTCCTCCGTGTATGCCCCGTAAAGGTATTGCAGACAAGTATCGAATTCCGACACAGCTCCTGCTTGTGCCTCGGGCGGTCGAACTAACCCGCGGCTTTCGCGTTCCGTCCTGATCTGCTCAGCCTTTGCGGAGGCGTTGGCCTCTAGAACGCGCAGTCTCGCACCCGCAGTAGCGCTGCCACCGCGTGTCGTCTGGGCTTCGGCCTCATGACGATAGTCTTCCGGAATAATGCATGGCTGGTTTCGTCCCCGGGACCGGTATACCAAGAGCCCATTCGGCTCACGAATGAGTTGAAGCTGGCTGTTTTCCTCAATTGTCTGGGGCTGCTGAAGTGACGTACTCTGAGCAGCGGGATCTCCGGTCGTGCCGCGTTCATCGCCGCAAGCTGCCGGGAGGATAAGAAAGGAGGCGATAAGGAGCTTGGATTTCATCGCATACCGTCGCTCGAAGAGAGTTTTTGACGTTACACCCGATTGATTCGACGTTGCCTATACTTCGCTACTCGTGCGTCTCCTGATCTGCCAATCTAGCACAAGCGTGATTCCACCGTTTCGTAAGTAGAGCGTTTCTAGGGCATTAGACAAGTATTCTCTTACGCGGGGTCGCAGATCTCACTGAGTGAGAGAGATCACCTCTCACCCCGCCACCGCCGGTGCAGGCTTCGGCGGGTATCGCAGAAGTCGGCGCTCTGGGTGGCGGCCGCTGAAGCCCGGGGCGACGATCCGGGTCATCGGGCGCCGTTCCCGCGCATCACTAGGAAGGACGCGCTCGCCGCACGCATGGCTCACCTCGTAAAGGCCCTGCTAATAGCCAACTCCCCCATTCCGTAGCCGCTGTCCAAGCTCATAAACCTTTAGCCCCTCCACCACCTTCGAACAGCACCCGCCGTGTGGGCGCGATGCCACCAACCTATCGTCCCCGGGCCGCTCCGGCACCAGGGAGATGACGCGCCCGCCATCCGGCGCCGATACGGCCCGCTCGGGTGCGCGGGCGGCCGGTTGGGCGAACAGCGCTTGAGCATGGCGCGGGCACACGCCACCGTTGGCACACGTGGCTGTTCCGATCCCCGCAACCGTGCGATCGATGATACATTCTCTCAACCGTCTCCTGATCCCCCTCCTGCTCACGCCGGCACTGGCGTCCGCCGCCCCCGCGCAGGAGCGGCCCGAGGTCGCCGGCAACTGGCTGGTGCGCGTGGAAGGCCCGCAGCCGTTCACGGTGGTGCTGTCGGTGGACGAGCGCGGCGGCGTGCTCACGCCTCGCGCCCTGTCGCGGGTGCAAACCATCGTGCCCACCTCCGCCGCGCGGACGGATTCGGGGTTCGTGGTTCGCGCGGCCGCGTGGGAACGCGAGCACGCGCTGGACGTGGCCGTTCGCGGCGATTCGCTGCGGGGCAGCTGGAGCGGCGCCGGCCAGGCGCCCCTCCCCGCTTCCGGGGTGCGCCTGCCGCGCCAGACGCTGGCGCCGTTGACCGGGACGGCGGTGTTCGACAGTGTTGTGGCGGTGCTGGAACGGCACTTCTACGATCCCGGGTACAACGGCGCGGACTGGGCCCGGCTCGTGGTCGAGGCGCGCCCCCGCATCGCCGCCGCCCGCTCCGACGGCGAGGCGTACGCCGTCATCAGCGGGCTCCTTCGCGCGCTGGGCACCTCGCACCTGAACTTCACCGCCGTCCCGCGCGTCCCGCGGGCCGCCGCAGCGAACACATCGGCCCCGCGCGCGGCGTCCGCATCCGCCCCGTCCGTTAGCTGGCAGGTGCTGTCGCCGTCGATGGGGTACCTGCGCATCGAGAGCTTCAGCCCGTCGGGGGCGGCGCTGGTGCCGGAGGTAGCGCGGATGGACAGCGCCTTCGCACAGATGGCGGGGCTGCCGGCCATCGTCATCGACCTGCGCGGGAACGAGGGCGGCTCGGTGGACCTGGCCTACCGCCTGGGGCAGCACCTGCACGCGTCGCGCGTGGCCGCTGGCTACCTGGTCGTCCGCCGCGGGTTCGACAGCCGGGGGATGCGGACCGCGGCCGCGCTGGACCCCGCGACGGTGCCCGCGCTCCCCGCCGATCTGCCCGGCGCCATGCTGACGGACGCGGTGGAATCCGCCGGGGGCGCGGGGATGCTGTACATGGGCGGCGGCCTCGCGCGGACGTACACGGGCCGCATCGCCGTGCTGACCGACTCGAACACGGGGAGCGCCGCGGAGGCCGTGGCCGCCATGCTCCGCGAAACGCGGGGCGCCATCATGATCGGCGAGCGCACGGCGGGAGCGATGCTTTCCTCCGCCGACTCGATGGTGGCGCCCGGGTGGCGGCTTCGATATCCCGCGATGGACTTCCGCACCGCTGCCGGCGTCCGTGTGGAAGGCGACGGCGTGGCGCCCGACGTCCCCGCGCCCCCCGCCGACCGCGCCGCGCTGCTCCGCGCGGCCGCCGAGGCCCTGCGCGTTCCCGCACCCTGAATCGCATGACGGACGCTCTGACCGCCGGCTCCGGCCGGCGCCGCTGGACGCTGTACACGGCGGCCTGGCTCCCCATGTTCGCCGCGTACTTCGGCGCCGTCATGGCCGGCGGCGACACTGCGCTGGATGCCCTGCTGCTGGCGCTGCACAACACCGTTCCCGCCGCGCTGGCGGGCATCGGCGTGGTGCACGCGTGCGCGCGGATCCCGTGGGGCAGCCGCGGCCGGGGCGCGTTCCTGGCCATCCACGCGCTGCTCTCCGTCGCCTACTCGCTGGCGTGGTGCGGCGGGATGATGGCCCTGCGGACGCTCGCGCAGTCGATGTGGACAGGGTGCTGGCAGGTGTTCGTTCTGTCCTTCGAGGAGCTCCGCTGGCAACTGGGCGCCGGCGTCATGCTGTACGCGACCATCGCGGCCGTGCGGT
>NZ_DATBNB010000254.1 GCF_036554565.1 Longimicrobium sp.
CAGCAGCCCCACGGCCACCGCCACGCCGGGGGTGCTCACCCGCCGCGCCCACAGGTACGAAAGCGCCACCGCCAAGACGGAGAACAGCAGCACCATCACCTTCATCCCCACCCACGAGGTGACGCCCACCATCCGCCCTGCCGCGAGGATCAGCGGCCACCCCGGCGGGTACTGCACGTGGGGACGCATGGCCGGGTCCCACAGCTCCTGGTAGGTGCCGCGCTCCACGAGCGACCGCGCGAGCGCCGCGTACGCCGCGTTGTCGCCGCCGGTGTGGGGCGTGGGGTCGAACGCCAGTCCCGCCAGCAGCAGGTGGAGCGCCGCCAGCCCGGCGGCCACGTGCCACGGGCGGAGCCGCTCCGTCCAGCGCGGGGCGGGCGGGGGCGCGGGGGCCTGCGCCTTCTTCTGTGCGGCGGGACGGGCGCGGGGGAGAGGGCGGCTCACGAGGGCGCGTATGGGCAGGGGGTGCGGAGAAGCGGCATCAAGGTAGCCGGTCAGCCTCACCCGGACAACGCGCCCTTCACCGGTGCGGCGGCGGGCTGAATCCCGCCGCCGGTCGCGGCCGTAGACCCGTGGACGCGACCGTTGTTATCTTTTCTCGTGGCACACCGACGTTCCCCTCAGCTCCATCCGCACGTGAAACCTGGAACCCTGGCTGCGGTGCTGGCCCTGCTGCTCGCGGCCGTGCACCCGGCGGCGGCGCAGCTGCGCATCGACATCAACATTCCCGAGAACCGCCTGCGAGTGGTGGAGGGCGACAGCGTGCTGCGCACCTACCGCGTGTCGGTGGGGCTGCCCGGCCACGACACGCCCGATGGCGAGTTCACCATCGGACGGGCGGAATGGAACCCTTCGTGGCGCCCGCCGGACCGCGAGTGGGCGCGCGACGACCGGTTCACGCCGCCGGGGCCCAACAACCCCATGGGCCGCGTGAAGCTGTTCTTTGCGCCGTACTACTACATCCACGGCACTCCCGACACCGCCAACATCGGCCAGGCGGCCTCGCACGGGTGCGTGCGGATGCGCAACCGCGACGTGATCGAGCTCGCGCGGTTCCTTCACACCCGCGCGCAACCCACGGTGGCGCCGGCGGAGATCGACGGGATCTTGCGCCGCTCCGGCACCACGCGCTGGTCCACCTTCCGCGCGCCGGTGCCGCTGACGATACGCTACGAGCCCATCGTGGTGCAGGGCGGGGAACTACGCGTGTTCCCGGACGTGTACGACCGCAGCCGCATCCACACCGAAGCCGTCATCCAGGCGCTGCTCGCGGCGGGGTACGACGGCGCGTCCATCGATCGGGGGCAGATCCGCGCCGTGCTGCAACGGGCCCGCGCCGCCGAGAGCACCTATACCATCCAACTGGCCGAAGCCTTTTCCGGACTCCGCCGGCGCGAAGACGCCGCGCGGGAGTAGCGGACCGGCTCCACCGATCGTTCGGCCTCGTTCCCCACCACGACCGCCCGCGGCACTTTGCCGCGGGCGGATCGTGTTTTGCGCCGGAAACTTGACACCGAACGGATTTCGCCCGTACGTTCGGCGCGTTTCCCACTGAACCCCGTCCATTTCGCCGATGCCCTCACCCGCGCTGGACTCCGAGGCGCGCGAGCGCCTGCGCGCCGACCTCGAGGCGCTCGATTGCGTGCGCCGCGCCGTGGTGGATGCCGATCCGCTTCGCGTGTACATCGTCTGCGACCGCGCCGAGTCGCCCACCGACATGCTGGTGTCGTCGGTGCTCGCGAGGACCGGGATCAGCGCGGCCGACGCCGAGGTGCACCTGGCCTACCTGACGCCGCCGGAGCAGCGCCAGCGCGTGCGTTTCGTGGCGGCTCGCATGACGACGCCGCGGTCCGGCCGGGCAGCCGCGGAGGTGGAGCTGGAATGGGGAGCCCAGTCGTATGCCGAAAGGGCGGAAGGCGAGGCGAGTCCCCCGCTGGAGCTGCGCCTGGCCGCCACCGCCACCCTCAAGGCGCTGGAGGGAATCCTCCGGGAACGCGTACGGTTTTCGCTCCTGGGCATCAAGAGCTTCCGCGTGTTCGACACGGACGTCGTGGTGGTGCTGATGCGCACCGACCAGGGCGCTCCGCTGGTGGGTGCCGCGCTGGCCAGCGGCGACCCGCACCGGGCCGCGGCGCTCGCCGTGCTGAACGCCACCAACCGCGTGCTGGGCAACTACCTGGCTCACAGCCAGTAGGACGCGCAGGAGCGCCGGGCAATCGTCCGCCCCCGCCGCTGTTTCCCCGCGGAGCAAGGATCGTTACCCCGCCGTTACACCCGGGCCGTACACTCCCCCGGAACCGTGACGCGATCCCTGCTTCCGATGAGGAGTGGCATCTTGCCGAGCACTTCCGGCCATCCGCATTCTTCCAGCGTGTTCACCGGCGTGATCGGCGCCGGGCGTAGCCAGCCTGCCGAGCGCGTGATGCGAATGCCCGCACACATCCTGGTGGTAGACGACGAGCCAGACATCTCGGCGCTCGTGGCGTATCACCTTGCGCGCGAGTCGTACCGCGTGCGCACGGCGGCCAGCGGGCCCGAGGCGCTTCACGCGTCCGAGGTGGAGCGGCCGGACCTGGTGGTGCTGGACCTGATGCTTCCGGGGATGTCGGGGCTGGCGGTGCTGGAGGAGCTGCGCCGCCGTCCCGAGACGCAGGAGATTCCCGTGATCCTGCTCACCGCCCGCAAGGAGGAGCAGGACCGCATCGCGGGGTTGCGGCTGGGCGCCGACGACTACGTGTCGAAGCCCTTTTCGCCGCAGGAGCTGATCCTGCGCGTGGCGGCGGTGCTGCGGCGGGTGCAGCAGGCGCCCCCCGCGACGACGGGGGGCAAGGTGGTGCGCGTGGGTCCGTTCGCGATCGACGAGGGCGCGGCGCAGGCGCAGGTGGATGGGCGCGAGCTGGACCTGACACCTACCGAGTACCGCCTGCTGCTGATCCTGATGGAGCGCCGGGGCCGCGTGCAGAGCCGCCGGCAGCTGCTGGAGGCGGTGTGGGAGGTCACCGCGAACATTGCCACGCGCACGGTAGACATGCACGTGCAGCGGCTGCGCAGCAAGCTGGGCGACCAGGCCGACTGGATCGAAACGGTGCGCGGCTTCGGCTACCGGTTCCGCACCGATCCGCCGCAGTAGCGCCGGGCGCTGACGCCGAACGAGCCGATCGATAGATTCATCGCTGCGCCGGACGATCCGGGGCAGCGATTCTGTTGACGGCACGGCCGCGTCACAGCCCTGTCATCCTGAGCCCCAGGCGCGCAGGACCGGCCCGCAAACAAGGCCACGCGGGGCGAAGGATCCAGCCGCGGTTGCCTCTCAGCCCGGGCGCGCCAGCGGTCACTAAGGGCGAGGCCTCGGCTGCCGTGGGGCCCTCACCCGGCCGCGCTGAGACGCGTGCCACCCTCTCCCACAAACAGCGTGGGAGAGGGGGTACACTTCGGGTTTTGGTGCGTCGGCCGGGACTTAGCAGAGGCCCGGCCCCGCGGGGGCGACTGAAGTCGCGGCAACAACGGCCCAAAGTCCGCCTTCGCGGACTGCGAGCGCAGTCGAGTGCGCGGGGCCAGCCGAAGCGCGTTTCAGGTCTCCCCCTCCCCTGCGAAGCGGGGGACGGGGGCTGGGGGGAGGGGGCTCCATCAGCATGAGCCATCGCCGGTCGACCCTCGATCGAAGTCTCCCCTCTCCCGTCGCAGTTTGCCGGGCGAAGGGGCCCGGGGGAGGGCCAACCCGAGGCATTCGCCCCTCCCAGCCTCACCTCACCGGAAGTTCTCCCCCTGTCCCGCGCAGTTTGCGGGGGAGGGGCCGGGGGGAGGGGGAACCATTCTCACAACCGCTCGCCGTCATGCGGCTTCGCGTAGACCAGAAGCTGTTCCTTACCTACCTCGTGGTGATCGCCATGGTGGTGGTGGCGCTCACGCTGGGGGTGGGCGCCCTGCTGCGCCGCCAGCTCACGGGGCTGATGGCCACCGACGTACAGCGCGAGCTGGCCTTGGCCACGTCGCTGTACGACGTGCGCCGCTCCGCGCCCCCCGACGCCGTGGCCGACTGGCTGGGCGCGCTTTCCGGGCGCCGCGTTACGCTGATCGGCCCGGACGGCGGCGTGCTGGGCGACTCGGAGCTGCCGGCGGACAGCGCGCAGCACCTGGAGAACCACGCGTCCCGCCCCGAGGTGCGCACGGCGCTGGCCGGCGGGGTGGGGCGCGCGGTGCGGATGAGCAGGTCCGTCCGTATCGACCACCTGTACCTGGCGCGCCGCACGCCCGATGGCCGCGTGCTGCGCCTGGCGGTGCCGCTGCACGAGGTGCGGCGCATGGTGGTGCGGGTGCAGCGCGGCATCTTCAGCGTGGGCATGCTGGCGCTGGCGCTCACCGGCGTGCTCTCGTTCGGCTTCAGCCGGGCGGTGACGCACCGGCTGCGGCGGATGGCCGGCGTCGCACGGGCGATGGCGGGTGGCGACCTGGCGCTCCGCGCGCGCAGCGGCGAGCAGGACGAGCTGGGCGCCATGGCCG
>NZ_DATBNB010000255.1 GCF_036554565.1 Longimicrobium sp.
CCGGCTCCCGCGTGGGGAGCCGGCCCTTCATCGTCTCGTGGTGGCGCCGTGGGTCAGGGCACGAGGTACGTCTCGTGGTACCGCACGGTGTTCGGATCGAAGTAGGTGCAGTTGCCCTGCCATGGCGTGGTGATCGCCTTCCCTACGATCGATCTCCCGTAACGCACCCCTGCCCCGCCAGCCCCGCCATATCCCGCGCCGTTGCACAGGCTCTGCCCCCACACGCCGGCCGGATCGTTCATCGTATAGTTCGTTCCGTCGTTGCCGATCAGCAGCATCACGTGGCCCGAGCTGGTGAACTTTCCGTGGATGATCACCGGCCGCTGCTTGTTCAGCTCCGCCTCCATCTCGGCGACGGACCCCGTTTCCATGTGCACGCGGATGCGCTGCTTGAGCCCCGCGCGCGCCGCCAGCTTGTTGAAGATGGTGTCGAACTTGAACTCGTCCTGCGACAGCTTCTTGAATTCCGTGTAGATCTGGTCCGGCGTGTAGTTGGCCCCGTAGTACTTCAGCAGCATCGCCATGGTGGTGTTGGCGCAGGTGGCGCCGGGCTCGTACACGTTGTTGTACTGGAAGAAGTACGGCACGTTGGCGATCAGATCGCGGATGGTGAAGTCCTTGTACGCGCCCGCCACCTGCGTGCCCGCCGAGTTGTAGCCGCGCACGTAGATCCGCCGCACCCCCACGCCGCTGAACTTGTACGTCACCGGAAAGAAGTTCGCGCGGTCCGTGCTGGAGCCCAGCAGATAGGTTCCGTCGGCGAAGTACTTGATGGTGACGATGTCGCTGGTCGCGTCGGCCTTGAACGTGACCGGGTTGGTGGCGGTGGTGCCGGTGGGACTGACCCACGCCAGGGTGGCGGTGCCGGCGAGCGTCTTTCGCGCGCCTTCCGGCGTGGGGTTCAGTGGGGCCGCCGCGCCGTCGCACCCGGCCAGCGCCAGCATTCCCGCGAGCACGGCAAGGCACGATGCCCGTCCGAATCGTGGAAGGCGGCGCTTGGCGTGATTCGGGGTGGGCGCGAACAGCGGGAGGAGAGTGCCTGGATGGTTCAATGGGGCCTCGAGCGGGTACGGGAGGGGAGGGACATCAGGGATGAGCCCGAAACCGGAATTTTCGTACCCGCGCGACACCTCCACCCCCCGTTCTGAACGCGCCGTGGCGTAAGCACATGCCGTACAACGACTAGCAGGTATCACGACTGAAACTAGCCGCTCAACAACAGGCACATTCCAGATCGAACGGTTTTCCGCACCACGGAATGGATGTCTTCTCGACGGCACGAATCAGACGGTTTGTGCCCCGGTCTGGGGACCTGAAGCGAACCATCTTTCTCCGTTTTCAGGACAACGAACGAGGGCGGAGATGCACGCGCATCCCGCCCTCGTTCAATCTCGCTGGAGCACCCGGCTTACATGCGCGGGCTTTCCGCCGCGCTGCGGACGGGAGCGGCGCAGGCAGGCCAGCTGCCGGGCTGCCCGGTCTGCTGGTTCACCGGGAACTCCGTGCGTCGGTCGCGCGGAAGGATGTTCGCTTCCTGGTCGGCCTGGTAGATCAGCATGGCCACCATCAGCGCATTCCGCCGCACGTCGTCCCACGAGATCTTGTCGTACGTGTCGCGGTTGGTGTGCCACGTGTACGTGCCGTAATCCCACGAGAGCGAGCCCAGACCGAACGCCGGCGCGCCGTAGCACACGAAGGCCGCGTTGTCCGATCCGCCGCCGCTGGGCATCCCCGGATCGTCGATCTGCACGCTGTCCGATACGAACGGCGGCATGGCGCCCAGCCAGCGGCGGAAGTATGGCCCCGTAGCCGTCAGCCCCTGCATGGAGATGTTGCGGATGCGTCCCGTGCCGTTGTCCTGGTTGAAGAGCACGTGCAGGCCGCTGACGATTTCCGGGTGATCCGCGGCAAAGGCGCGCGATCCGTTCAGTCCCTGCTCCTCGCCGCTCCAGTGGCCCACCACGATGCTGCGGTTGGGGCGCGGGTACACCTTGGAGAGGATGCGCATGGCCTCCATCATCACCACCGTGCCGGTGCCGTTGTCGGTTGCGCCCGACGAGCCGTCCCACGAGTCGAAGTGGGCAGACAGCATGATGTACTCGTTGGGCTTGCGGCGTCCGCGCACCTGCGCGATCACGTTGGATACGGGCACCGCCTCGCCCGTGAACTGCGACTGCGCGTCCAGCCGCAGCGTGGGCGCGTCGCCGTTCATCGCCAGGCGCGCCACCAGGCCGTAATCCTCGCAGCTCAGGCTGATGACGGGCGCCTGGCGGGTGCGCGCGTTGAAGATCTTTTCGACGCCCCACCCCTGCGACCACAGGTTGGTGACGATGCCCGCCACGCCCGCCGCCTCCAGCCGCAGCTGAAAGTCGCGCGCCGCCAGCCCCGTGGCCGACACCCGCTGGTTCCACGCGTTCTGCGCCGCCGTGCGCTCCGCTCGCATCCGCTCGAAATCCGCCGCGACGGCCCAGCGCTGCCAGTTCTCGTCAGGCCTGCAGGTGGGCTGGGGGAAGGAGATCATCACGAACTTGCCGCGCGCGCTCGGCAGCCAAGCCTTGAACGCCGCGGAATCCGACATCTGCGGAAGCAGCACGGCCTCCGCCGACACGGGACCGTTGGTACCCGGGCTCCAGGCCAGCATCATCCCCTCGAGCGAGCGCAAGCGCGGGGTCATGAGGTCCACGTGCGTGTGGCCGCGCTGCCAGCCGCGCCAGGTGCCGTAGCGCTCGCTGCGCGCGGTGATGCCCCACTGCGCGTACTGGCCGATGGCCCAGCGCTGGGCCGCGTCCATCTGCGGCGACCCCGTCAGCCGCGGGCCGATGGAATCCAGCAGCGGCTGCGCCAGGCGCTCCAGCTGCGAGTTGTGCGTGCCCTCCTGCCAGATGGCGCGCAGCACGGGATCGTTGCTGGTCCACTCCTGCTGCGCGGCGGCGGGGCCGGCCAGGAGAGCGCCGGCGGCCAGGGCCGCCAGTGCGGTTCTCTTCATCACGATGAGTCTCTCACGTGTGGTGCCGGAACGGTCCGGCGTGCGCCGCAGGCAAGGCCGGCGGCGTTGCTCTCAGTTCAGCGCGCGCTGCGCAGGACGGCAGGACGGCCAGCTTCCCGGCTGCCCCGCCGCGTTGGGCGGAAACTCGGTGAGCCGGGTCCGCGGGATGCGCTCGTCTTCCGCTGCCTGGTACGCCAGCATGGCCAGCAGGACCGCGTTCCGGCGCAGGTCGGAGAACACGATCTTGTCGTAGGTGTCGCGATCGGTGTGCCAGGTGTAGGTGCCGTAATCCCACGAGGTGGAAAGCAGCCAGAACCCGGGCGCGCCGCGGCACACGAAGGACGAGTGATCGCTGGAGCCGCCGCTGGGCAGCCCCGGCGCGTCCAGCTTGATGCTGTCGGCCAGCATCGGGGGGACGCGCGAAAACCAGCGGCGGAAGAACGGCTCGGCTTGGGTGAAGCCCTGGAGCGAGATGCGGTCCATACGCCCCGTGCCCGTGTCCTGGTTCAGCAGCGCCTGCAGACCTTCGATGATACCGGGATTGTCCTCCGCGAACGCTCGCGACCCATTCAGCCCCTGCTCCTCGCCGCCCCACAGGCCGATGACGATCGTACGCTTTGGGTTGGGATAGACTGCCCGGAGGATGCGCGCGGCCTCCATCATCACCAGCGTACCCGTTCCGTTGTCCGTGGCGCCCGATGCGGCATCCCACGAGTCGAAGTGCGCGGACAGCACCACGTACTCATTTCGCAGGGCGCGACCAGGGATGGTGGCGACGGTGTTCATCGCCGGGGCGGCACCGGTGAACTCGGCCTGCGCGTCGACGCGGATCACCGGGCCCTGGCCGCGCGACGCCAGCCGGTGGAGCAGCCCGTAATCCTCGCAGGTCACGTCCAGCACGGGCACGGGCACACCGAGCGCATCGTGAACGCGCTGGGTGCCCCATCCGCCGGTCCACTCGCTGGTCACCACGCCCGCGGCGCCGGACCGGGCCAGGAGCGACTCCAATTCGCCGGGCTGAACCCGCAGCCGGGCGAGCCGCCGGCGCCAGCTGGAATCGGCCCGGGCCGCGTCCTGCGCCAAGCGCCCAAGCGTCTGCGGCTGGGCCCAGTTCTGCCAGTTCTCGATGGGCCGGCACGTCACCGGCTCGGCCGCGCCCAGGACGAACTTGCCGCGCACGGTTCCCAGCCAGCGGCGCGCCGCGGCCGTGTCGGCAAATTCGGGGATCGCCACCACCTCCGCCGTCACCGCGCCCGCCGTCCCGGGGCTCCACGCCAGCAGCCGCGCCTCCAGCGAGCGGAGGCGCGGCTGCACCAGGTCAACGTGCGCCGTTCCGCGCCGCCAGCCCACCCATGAGCCGTACGTTTCGTTGCGCGCCTCGATCCCCCATCCGCGGAACTGCGCGGCGGCCCACTCGTGCGCGGCCAGCTGCCCGGGCGACCCCGTCAGCCGCGGCCCGATGCTGTCCATCAGCACCTGCGCCATCGGCGCCAGGTGCGAGCGCTCCATCCCCTCGCTCCAGATGGCCCGGAGCACGGGATCGTTCGAGGTCCAGCTCTCCTGCGCTGTTGAGGCCAGCGGAGTGGCAGCGAGCACCACGGCCGCCAGCACCGCATGGCGGATCCGCGCGATCATCGCTTCTCCAGATCCAGTTCGACCAGCCGGGCAGAGACCGATCCGTCACGGATCTCCGCGAGGGCGACGGTCACGGGATCGCGGAAGCGGCGGCGGCCGGCACTGCCCGGATTCACGGCCAGCGTGGCGCCCACCTGCCTGATGAGCGGGCGATGCGAGTGGCCGAACACCACCAGCCCCGCGTCGGGATGCAGCGCCGCGATCTTCTCCGGCGTGGGCGAGCCCACCTGCATCCCGTGGATGATGGCGACGCGGACGCCCCCAAGCTCCGCTTCCGCCACCTCGGGGACGCGGCCGCGCACCTCCAATCCGTCCGCGTTACCCCAAACGGCGGTCACCGGGGCGATGGACTCCAGCTCGGTGATGATATCCAGGTTGCCGATGTCGCCCGCGTGAAGGATGTGCTCCACGCCTTCGAACACGTCGAACACCTGCGGGCGCAGCAGCCCGTGCGTGTCGGAAATGATGCCGATCTTCATGGCGCTACAGCGTCACTGAGCGGCTGCGCACCTCACCGGGGCGACCCGCCTCCATGCGGTACCAGAAGACCATCGCCTTGCGGGCGCCCGGTTGATAGCCGGTGATGCTCGCGAACGGCACGCGCACCCCCTGCCCCGCCTCCACGCGCGGACACTCCGCGGGGGGCACGCACGGCGCCCAGCGCGCGCGGGTGGAGAATTCCTCCTCCAGCACGGCGTAGTAGATGGGTTCCGAGCTGAGGTTGGAAAGCACCAGCGTGTCGCCCGCCGCCGCCACCGCAAACTCCTGCAAGGGATACGGTTCAGGAGCGCGGACGGCAACGCAGCCGGCGACGGCGGCTGCGACGGACACGAGGGCGAGAAGCTTCTTCCACATGCGTCGGATTTCCAGAGGCGGAGGGTAGGCGATGATTGGAGGGATCAGGCGTCCGGGGCGGCGGCGGCTTCCCCGCTCTTCCAGCGTCGACCAACCGTGTGCTCAACGCCCAGGTGGTCCAGGATGCGCGCGGCTACGAAATCCACCAGGTCGTCGATGCTCCGCGGCCGGTGATAGAACCCCGGCGCCGCGGGCATGATGGTGGCCCCGGCGCGCGTCAGCCGGGTCATGTTCTCCAGGTGGATCAGCGAGAGCGGCGTCTCGCGCGGCACCAGGACCAGCGGGCGGCGCTCCTTGAGGGCCACGTCCGCGGCGCGCTCCACCAGGTTGCGCGACGTGCCCGCGGCAATGGAGGCCAGCGTGCCCATGGAGCAGGGGCAGACCACCATCCCCCGCGATGGAGCGGAGCCGGAGGCCGGTGTGGCGCCGCGGTCCAGCGAATCGTAGAACTCCACCCGCGACCAGTCGCCCGTGGCGGCGCGCAGACCGTCGACGCCGTCGATCCCCGACTCTTCCTTCAGCAGCCGCAGCCCGTAGCTGGACACGATCAGCCGTACGTGCACGGCGGCCTCGTTCAGCGCACGCAGCACGCGCACGGCGTACGGCGCGCCCGACGCACCGGTGATCCCGAAGGTGATGGGCGCGTCCAGGGCCACCCTCACGCGAGCAGCCGCTCCGTCAGCACGATCGCGAAGAAGAGCACGGAAATGGCCCCGTTGATGTTGAAGAACGCCGCGTCGATCTTCGACAAGTCGTCGGAGCGCACCAGGCTCTGCTCGTACGCCAGCATCAGCGCGATCACCCCCGTGCCGATGAAGTAGCCAACGCCCAGTTCGGGCAGGATGAACCCCAGAGCCACGAACGAGGCTGCCGATAGCAGGTGCAGCGCGCGCGAGAAGGCCAGCGCGCCTCGTGCGCCCAGCGCGGCGGGAATGGAGTGCAGCTTTTCGCCACGGTCGAACTCCATGTCCTGCAGCGAATACAGGATGTCGAAGCCCGCCACCCAGCACAGCACGGCCGCCGCCAGCACCAGCAGCGCGGACGGCGGACGGCTCCACTCGCCCGCGACGGCCAGGTACGCGCCCACGGGAGCGATGGCGAGCGAGAACCCGAGCACCAGGTGCGCGTAGCGGGTGAAGCGCTTGGTGAACGAGTACGCCAGGATGATGGCCAGCGCGAACGGCGCCAGGTACAGGCACAGGGGGTTGAGCAGCGCCGCGCAGACGAAGAAGAGCGCGCTGGCGATGATCACGGCGGCGGTGGCCTCGCGCACGGACAGCTTGCCGGCGGGGATCTCCCGCATGGCGGTGCGCGGGTTCCTGGCGTCGATCGCCCGGTCGGCGATGCGGTTGAAGCCCATGGCGGCGAACCGCGCGCAGGTGAAGGCGGCCAGGATCAGCAGCACGTCCCAGCCACTCACGAAGTAGCGGTACGACGCCAGCGTCGCGCCCACGAGGGCGAACGGCATCGCGAACACGGTGTGGGGCAGCTTCACCAGGTTGGAGTAGTCCACCAGCCTGCCGCGCCCCCCGATGTGCTG